>NZ_JBPPSW010000005.1:0-271020 GCF_051337705.1 Arthrobacter sp. IK3
ACCCACGCCCCAAAAACCCGGGGGGGGCGGCCGCCCGGCCGGTCTGCCTCCCCCCGCCTGTTAGGTGCGTGAATGACCCAGGGTACGGGGACAATTCGTTACCCAAACGTAGTTTGCGGCACTCAAAACCCTTGTAAATCCGGTGTTTTTTGGCCCTAATTACCCGTCGAACCCGAGCGAGAACGCGGCATCGAGATCATGCTTTGAGTAAGCCCGGAAGGCGATCTGGGTGGTGGTCCCGATCACGCCGGGAACCTTGGAAAGGCGGTTGGCAATCGCGTCGGCGAGGTCTTCGTGGCGGCGGACACGCGCGATCGCGATCAGGTCCCACTCTCCGGTGACCGAATAGACCTCGCTGATGCCTTCAATCTCGGAGATTTCCTCCGCGCACTCCGGAATCCGGGCCGAGTCGGTCTGGATGAGTACGAAAGCGGTGATCATGGCTTGCCTTTCCTTCTCCTGCAGGGCGCGGGGATTAGGCCCTGTGTATGAGCCTAGTTGAATCGGGACGTGTGCGCCTGCGGATGACGAGGGAGGCACCCAGACGCGGCAGCAGCAGGAATGCCCCCAGGACACCGAAGGTAACCAGCTGGAAGCTGAAGGCGGTACCGCCCCCGGCCAGGGCGCGCACGGCCAGTCCGCCCCCGGCGGTAATCAGCCAGAGGAGGATGCCGTGGGGCCAGAGGGCCACGGGGCGGCGCCACAGTCGCAGGGCGGCCCATCCTGCCAGTGCGGCAGCGATGAAGGGAGAGGCAGTGATGAGGACGCCGGCGGGATCCACGCCATGGGCGTGGGTGTCCCGGCCCAGTGCCGCGAAGAGAACAATGAGTACGACGTCGGCGGCCAGCTGCACGGGCCAGAGCCGGTTGGGGCGGTTCACTGGCCGGCACCTGCGGCGGCGCCGCCGTGTTCGCGTATGTAGGGACCAATGAGGTCGCGGACCAGTCGCCCGACCTCCTGCAGGTCCTTGCCGGACTCCAGGAGGCGGGTTCCGGTGTGCACGATCGCATTGATGAGTTCGGCGGTGCTGATCGGGTCTTCCGCTCCGAGGTCCCTGAGTGCACCCACCAGTGGGTCCAGGATTGCCTGGTGCATCCGCGCGCTCTGAGCGTCGAGCTCTTCGCTGGGTGCAACCGATGCGAGGGCGCTGCCTACGGCATGTTCGCCCTCGGCCACCAGGGCTATGTTGGTCAGCACATACGCCAGGATCCGGTCCGCCGGCTCCTTCTGGGCGCTCATGGCGTCCTCTACCCGCCGGGCCCAGCGCGGAAAGACGTCCATGACCAGGGCGTTAAGAAGGTCGGTCCGGGACTTGTAGTACTGGTAGGCGCTGGGCCGTGCGAGTCCGGCCAGGGCGGCTACCGCTGCCATGCTGGGTGCTTCGCCGGTGCGGGCCAGGAGCGTCCTTGCGGCGTCCAGGAGGGCCCTTTGCTGTGCGGCACGGTGTTCAGCCACCGTCGGCGC
This sequence comes from Arthrobacter sp. IK3, assembly GCF_051337705.1. Taxonomy (NCBI): domain Bacteria; kingdom Bacillati; phylum Actinomycetota; class Actinomycetes; order Micrococcales; family Micrococcaceae; genus Arthrobacter; species Arthrobacter sp. IK3. The sequence continues at coordinate 1,465 of NZ_JBPPSW010000005.1, forward strand.
GGTAATGCGGGGCAAAGAGCCCTCCTGTTCGTGCAGTGTCTAGCTAGCGAGCCGTCCGTCGACCATCTCCGCGACCCGGTCGCAGTGGTGGAGGACGTCGTGGTCGTGGGTAACCATAACAGTAGCAACCCCGAACTCATGGGTTTCCCGGGCGAGGAGCTCCACCACGTCCTGGCTTCGCTTGCGGTCCAGGGCGGCAGTGGGCTCGTCCACCAGGAGCAGGGTTGGCTTGGTAACCAGTGCACGGGCGATGCCTACACGCTGGCGTTCACCGCCGGAGAGCTGGTCCGGGCGGCTGTTGGCCTTGTGTCCCATGCCAACGGCGTCGAGCAGGTGCCTGGTATTGAACTTCCCCTTGATCTTGGCCATCCGGTGGATGAGCTCAAGCTGTTCCGAAGCGGTCAGTGCCGGAATCAGGTTGCCGGACTGGAACACGAAACCGATGTTCTCCAGCCGGAACCGTGCCGTGGCGGCCTTGCTCAGGGTGGAAAGATCGGTTCCGTTAACACTGACCAATCCGGTGTCCGGCGTCGTCAGGGCACCGGCGACGGCCAGCAGCGAAGACTTGCCGGCACCCGAGGGGCCAACGACGGCGACGAGTTCGCCGGGCTCAACGGACAGGGACACGTTGTCCAGGGCCTGGACCGTGCTTTCACCGTCACCCAGTGCCAGGTTGGCCTTTTCGATCAGCAGCCCGCGGGTGCCGACCTTTGCGCCGGAGTTCTGAGTCTGTGTGCTCATCGCTGTCCTCCCAGGGCAGCCAGGGGATCAACCCGGGAAATGCGGACGATGGCAATGGCGGCGCCCAGGACACCCATGAGGATGGTCACGGCGGTAGCCGTGCTGATGGGCCCGGCCTCGAGTGCGAACGGCATGGCACTGCCGGAGAGCCATGCGCCCATGCCCAGGCCGGCCGCAACACCTACGGCGGTGGACAAAGCCAGGATTACAACTGCCTGGAAGATGCCGTCGCGCAGCAGGTAACCGGTGGAGGCTCCGACGGCGCGGAGGACAGCCAGCTCATGCTTGCGCTGGATGGTCCATACGGTGAAGAAGGCACCGACCACCAGGGCGCAGATGGCGTAAAGGAAGATCTGGATCATTTCCAGCGTCATGGTCTCGGCGGTGTAGCCGGGAGAGGCGTCGAAGGATTCCTCGAGAGTGGAGGTGACGGTGCCTGCGGCGGTGTCGCCCGCGGCGTAGTCCAGGTCAGCTCCGTCTGCTGCCTTAATGGCAACGGCGCTGGCTGTGTCGAAGTCCAGGGCTGCAAGATCGGCTTCTGAGGGGGTGCCCGGCTGTGACTGGCCGCTGGCAATGTACTGCCAGGTCCCCAGCGGAAGGTAGGCCATATCAACGTGGCCGAAGGTCGCCTGGCCTTCGGTAAAGCCCACGACGGTCAGTTCCACGTCGAGCCGGTCCAGGGTGATGACCGAACCGAGTTCGATGCCTTCCTCCTCAGCAGTGGGAGAGACCACCATTTCATGGGGAGCCTGGACGCCCCGGCCTTCGCCCACTGCGGGGGCCAGGAAGGAATCCGGATCGATCCCGAAGAGTGACAGGTCTACCTGCGTGCCGTTCTCGGTGGCGCCGTTGACGATGGTGGAACCCAGCAGGGTGACTTCCTCCACGCCTGGCTGGGTGCTCCAGGCTTCGGCCTGGGAAGGGTCGACAACGCTGCGGGAGAAGGCGTTGTCCGTCTTGGTGCCTTCGTTGAAGGCGATTGCCGTGGCCGGCATGGATTTCAGGCCGGACACCCCGTCATTGACAAGGCCTGAGGACAGGCCGGAAAGCAGGACCATCAGTACGGCTATGAGGGCGATGACGCCGCCCATGAGTCCGAACCGGGCCCGAGCGAAACGCAGTTCGCGCAGCGCTAGGAACATGGGAAACCCCTTGGTTGTTTGGGTATGCTTGTTGCTGACACGTGGTCAGCAACATACCAACATCATGTCACTATCACGTCCTGCCGCCAAACAGGAACGACGCCGCAGGCCTCTAATACGGCCGCCGGCTATCGGTGGGCGGTGCGCCTCTGCTGTGCTGGGAGGGTGAGCAGGGAGCAGGATGCATGGCACCGGCTGCGGCGCTCCCGTGCCGTGCGGTGGATCAGCGTCGCCGTCGTCCTGCTGCTGGTGTTCGAGTATGTGGTGTTGCCGCAGATCCTCGGGTCACAGAACGTGCTTGGCGCCCTGCAGCGTCTTCCCGCCGTCGTCCTGCTGGCGGCCGCGGCGCTGGAAGCGCTCTCGCTGTGCTGCTACAGCGCACTGACCTCCGTGGTGCTTCCGGGATCGGTCAAGCCGCGATTCTTGACGCTGCTGCGCATCGACCTGAGCGACCTGGCAGTTAACCATGTTGTCCCAGGGGGCGGAACAACGTCGGCGGCGCTGCGGTACGGCCTCCTGACCAAGGCAGGGGTGCGGCCCCAGGATGCGCTGAGCGCAGCGATGGTCCAGGTTGTCGGCGCCAACCTGGTGCTCGGGGTGCTGTTCGGCGCCGGAGTGCTTGCCGCCCTCGGCGAGGTGCGCACCAACCGGTACTTCATAACTGCAGGCATTACCGTGCTGGTGCTCCTGGCCGTCAGCGCCGGGGTTCTCGCGGTGCTGGACCTGCACTTGGACGCCGCTGTCCGGGTGGCCCGCAGGGCAGCGCGACTGGTGCGGATCATCAAACCGGACGCTGCGGAAAAGTTCGTTCGGACCATGGCGGCGGAAACCGAAATGTTCCGCAGGGATCCGCGGCGGCTGGTCCTGGCACTGCTTTTGGCTGTCTGCTATTGGGGCTTCGACGCCGCCTGCCTGTGGACGTTTGCTGCCGCCTTTGGTCACACCCTTGGACCCGGTGAACTGCTCATTGCCTACTCCCTGGCCAACCTAGTGGCCCTTGCTCCGCTCACCCCCGGCGGCGTAGGGCTCGTGGAGGGCGTGCTGGTTCCCACGCTGGCGGGCTTTGGAACCCCCAGCAGCGCTGCGGTCCTCGCAGTGCTGTCCTGGCGGATCCTGAATTTCTGGCTGCCCATTCCCGTAGGCGGTCTGGCATGGATCTCGCTCCGGTTTGGCGTACTGCGGAAGGCCGCAGTCCGCCAAACCGGAGCGAACAGGCGCTCATCCCGCGGTTAGTGCAGCAGGTCCATCCAGTTCGCGGGAACGCGCCCGGCGGGACCGGGAGCGGGCTGGGATGCCGGACGGGCCTCGGGCGGAGCCAGCGGAGGGCCTTCGAAGACAGCCTCCTCCGGATAGCTGTAGAACCAGTCTTCGCCCGGCTCGTAGCTGCGGATCACCGGATGTCCGGTGGCCTGTTCATGTGCGCTGGCGTGCTGTCCGGGGGAACTGTCGCAGCATCCAATGTGGCCGCACTCGGCACAGCGCCTCAGATGGAACCACCACCCTTCGGCCTCGGTGCACTCGACGCAGCCGGGCCCGGTGGGCGGAACAGCAGGATCGATGCCTGGTACGGATTCCATGGCGGCCTCCTCTGGCGCACGGCGGAAGTTCGACCACATTAGCTGCTTCCCGCTGCGCCCAGTAGCAGGAAAGCAAAAACGACGGCGGCGCGCCTACTCCCCGGGGGCAGCGCCGGCGTCGGCGGCCATTCCCGCAAAGCCGATGGTGAGTGTGTCGAGGACCGTCTGCCGGGTAAATACCCCGCTGCCGGGTTCCGTTTCGGTGAGCAGGTCGATGGTGAACAGGACCGTAGTGCTTTCCGCCGTGGGGTTGGCCGGCAGCGCAAAGCCGGAGGTGTAGGCGTACGGGGGTTCGAGTGCGAAGCTTCCCTGGTCATTCGCGAGCTCCACGCCCAGGGCGTCCACGCGGGCATTAAAGCGGGTGACCCGGACAGCTCCCGGAACCGGTGTGCCGTCGATCTTCACGCTCAGGTTGATGATCGGTGAAGATTCGGGTGTCCAGCCGGCCGGGTCCTCGCTGGTCCAGTAGTCCAGCAGGAGGGTGTGGGACGCCGCCCCCAGGCGGTGGCTGGTGGAACCCTCTGCCAGCTCGTTTTCCACCGCGCGTCCCGCTTCCCGTTCTTCTGCCTGGCTGTCCACGGTGCCGCTGCCGGGGAAGCCGGGGACTGAGCACGCCTGCAGGCCCGGCATCAGGGCCAGGGCGGCCGCCAGGCCAATCATCCGTCCGGCCCTGGGTGCCCGGCGGTTGACGCGTGTCATACCCTGAACCCCCGGTGCCCGCGCAGCGCCTTGCGCAGCATGAACAGGGTCTGGACAAGCGTGGTGATGTACAGGATGGGCCAGCCGATGGCCAGCACGGCGGACTGCACGCCGGCTGGAAGATTGAGCCAGGCGAAGGCCAGCCCCGCAATGATGACCAGGGCTACCAGGGCGGGCATCAGGAACCCGTAGCCGGCCCCCCGTTCCGCCCGGGCCTGCGCGGCCCAGTTGTCAGTCTGCTGTTTCGAGAAGAACTTGGCCCAGGCGCGGACAAAATGACCGATTCGCAGCCAAAGATAGAGCTCTGCCGGGACGGCAAGCAACGCGAAGGCGATATCCCGTGCACTTCGGTCCTTGATGGACAATGCGATGCGGACGTTGAGGATCACGGCAACGAGGGGAGGAATAAGCCAGAACCAGTAGAAGACGTAGGCACCTATGCTGAGCGACGCGGCGAGCAGCAGGATAAAACCCATGCGGGTGACGATATTGAACAGCATGGAGAGGTTCTCGCTCCAGCGCAGCCGCAGGTTCGGATGCAGCGGCTGGCCCGGGGTGTTGCTCCGCTGTCCCGGCCACATGAGGTCGATTGCCCCGTAGTTCCATTTCACCTGCTGGCCGTCCAGCGCACGCAGGGTTTCCATTCCTCCCACTGAGGCCCGGGCGCGGGCGGAGATCTTGGTGGCGTAGCCAATGCTTTTGATCTGCAGCGAGAGCAGCGAGTCCTCAACCTCCGAGTCCTTGACCCACGGCGTGGCCTGGCGGTTGTCAACCATGACGCTCTTCAGGGCTTCCATGGACAGGATGGAGCACTGGCCGCCCAGGACCGCCATGTTCCGTCCCCGCAGAAGATTGTCCATATTGAAGGCGGCGAACTGTGCCCGCTGCCCGGTGGTGAGGTACTTGGCGATCATGCCCTTCTTCGGCTCGGCGACGGTGTAGATCGCCGAGACACCGCCAACCCGGGGATCGCTGAGGATCTCCTTCTCCAGATGCTCTACGGCGTGCCTGTCCAGGACTGTGTCCCCGTCGACTCCGAGGAAATAGTCATAGCCGTCGCGGACCTGGCTGAAACCGTAGTTAAGGGCACCGACCTTCTTGTCCGTGTTGACGCCGATGTCGTGGACAAAAACCTCGGTTCGGTACGTGAGGTCCTGGTACGTGTGCTCGTGGGGTCCGGCGAACTCCCTGGCGAGGTAGAACGTCTCGTCATCGGTGTTGTTGATGACCACATGGATGACATCCGGCAGCCGGGTCTGCTTCAAGAGCGCGTTGAGGACGTCGGCTATGGTGTCCTCTTCGTTGTAGGCCGGAATGACGCAGGCAATGGTTGCCCGGTCCGACGACGATTTCTCTGCTGTCTTCCGCTGGACCACTGTCAAGTAGTCGGCGTGGGGTATTACCTGATCCGTGATCATGGAGCCTTCCTCCAAGCATCTGTAGCACCGTTTGCAGTCGCAATTTTTACAGCGGAAATACTCGAGTAGTCGAAAGTTTTCCGCAGGAATTGCACAAATTTGGACTCAGTCCACTTTTGTAAACCTGCAAAGCGCGGTTCGGCCGGGGGAGGGCAGGACCGCGCGGAGGATGCCCGTGCGGGTGCTTGGGCAGCCTTAGAGAAGCTGGGCCAGGACGGCGGCTGCGGCCAGTAAGCCCAGCAGGGTTCCCTGTACCGGTTTGGTGAGCCGTGCGGTTCGTCCGAGGATTCCGCCCGGCACCTGGTGCATGAGCCAGTTGCGGCGGCCGTTGATCTTATGCATTGGCGGTCTGTCCCTTCTTCCTGCCGGATGCGAGCGCCGTAGGTAGTTTTAGTCTGCTTCGCTCCGGTGCGGCGGCGCCAACCCGCGGGCCGTGATTTTTACTGCGTACGGGTGTGGGGCGGGCGATACCCGAGTGCTGCGCGGGGTTGCAGGAGTGTCAGGCCGGGCACACCGTGCGGTGAGACTGGGCACTGCGGGCGTGCTGTTGGCCAGAGCTGGCGCGGGTGGGCGCCGGTAACCTTCCAGGCGGCCGTCCTACCCTGAAAAGATGAAAATTCTGCCCCTCGCGGCAGCAGGGTTCATGGCTTCAGCCGTAGCCGCAGCCGGAACACTGGCCGCAACTGCTATCCACAAAGATCCAAGACCTTCAGCCCTGTTTATCCGCGGCTTGTTCTCCAGTGGGGGAAAGGTGCAGCTGCGGACGCTGCGCAGGCACGTACCGTCCGGGGGAGTCCGGGCCCACCGGTCCCTTCCATACCTGACGAAGTCAGCCCGCCAGTCTTTGGACCTTTTCCTGCCTACCGAGTCAGGGAACGGCCCGCACCCCGTAGTGGTGTGGGTGCACGGCGGTGCCTGGATTTCCGGTTCGAAGGAAAACGTCGCTCCGTACCTGGAGATCCTGGCCGGACACGGCTATGCCGTTGCCGGCGTGGGCTACTCCATCTCTCCGGAGGCGAGCTACCCGCAGGCTGTCACGGAACTGAACCATGCGCTCGGATATCTCCGTGAACACGCGGGGGAGTACGGCATCGATCTGGACCGGATCATTCTCGCCGGAGACTCCGCCGGAGCGCAGCTGGCCGCCCAGTTGGCGCTGATCATTACCGATCCCGATTACGCTGCCCGAACGGGAGTGGTTCCGGCGGCTGCGCCGGAACACCTGCGCGGCACGCTTCTGTTCTGCGGTGTGTACGACCTCAAGACCATGGCCAAGCTCACGGGTCCGGTGGGCTGGGGATTCCGCACGGCGCTGTGGGCGTACACCGGCTCCAAGGACTGGGCCTCCACCCCGGCGGCGGAACACATGTCCATCCTGGAACATGTTGGGGAGAGCTTCCCGCCGACGTTCATTTCCGGCGGCAACGCTGACTATCTCACCGACCCGCAGTCCCGGCCGTTGGCGTACAGGCTTGAGGAGCTGGGTGTGCCGGTTGTGCAGCGGTTCTGGCCCAAGGAGCACAGGCCCGCGCTGGGACACGAATTCCAGTTCAAGCTGCAGCTCAAGGACGCCCGTCTGGTCTTGGCGGACACCCTGGACTTCCTGGACGCGGTGACCGGAGCCGCATCGGTTCCGGTGCGCTCGGACTTTCAGGCCACGGCCTAGCGCCCGCAGCAGCAAGAAGCCGGTCCGTCCCTGCCTGGGACGGACCGGCTTTTCGCTGTGTACTAGGACTGCCAGATGTCATCCCCGCGCAGGGAGGCGTCGGCGCCGCCGTCGCAGTAGATGGTCTGGCCGGCGAGGTGGGAGTTCTCCTCACTGGCAAGCCAGGCCAGGATCCGGGCGATGACAACCGGCTCGGAGTGCCCGTTCAGCGGCATGGGAACATTCTCGTCGACCATCCTGACACCCTCGGGGGTGGCCAGGAGCTCCTTGGTCATGGCGGTCAGCACGGTACCCGGGGCCACGGCGTTGAGCGGGATGCCGTTGCCTGCATAGAGCTCGCTGATGGAGGCGCGCCGGACCCACCGGCTCAGGGCGCGCTTGGACGACGGGTAGTTCAGGTACCCGATCTGCGGACCCTGGTCCGCGAGCTTCTGACCAATCTGGCGGGCGAGGGCCTCGTCCCCCGCGAGCATGGCATCGACCAGCTCGGGGGAGTTGGGCTGCAGCGACGCCATGGAGCTGACGACGACGGCACGGGGTGCTTCGCTGCGTGCCATGACGGGGGCGAGACGGTCAAGGAACTCGGTGACGCCGAAGAAGTTCACGGAGACAGTGAGCGGCACCGGTGCGGAGATTCCGGCGCACGCAATGACAGCATCGACAGTGCCGCCGGCAAGTTCAACTGCGCGGTCGGCAGCGATCTGGCGTCCCTCGGGGGTGCTGAGGTCGGCTTCCACCTCGGCATTGCGCAGGTCCACACCAATGACGGTGTGGCCGCGTTCTTTGAGCAGCTGTGCCGTCGCTGCACCAATGCCGGAAGCGGATCCTGTGACGATATAAGTACGTGTAGTCATACTTCGAGATTACTCCCGCAACAGGTGTGGTAAACGGCCCCTGTGCCGGGCTGGGCCGCGGAACCCGGGATTAGCGGGCGTTCAGTGCAGGGAGGCGTCTGCGGCGGTAACCCGCCAGGAGTGGAACACCGCTTCGAAGCGGGAAGATGTCGGGGACGCCACATATGGTCCTGCAGCGACGGGGCCGGCGGGGGAGAAGGGGGCCACGCGCAGCAGCTCGAGCGGCTGGCCGGGCAGTCCGGCGCGGATGGTGAGGGCATCTGATGTCCAGCTGGCGCGCACCAGGGTCCGTTTGCCCAGCCATCCCGAATGCGGCGAGGAAGACCAGTCCGATTTGGGGGATGTGACGACCGCGCCGGCCTGCAGGCTGCCGTCGGCGAATTCGATGCCGGCCTTGACCCAGAGATCCGGTGCGGCGCGCAGGAAGATTCCCGCCTGGTCGAACTGTTCGAAGGTCTGTGCCGTGAACTCGACTTCCATGGCCGAATCCGGCCGAAACGGAGCGAGCAGCGCGTTCTCGGTCGCAAACGTGAAGCCGTAGGCTGTCTCACGCCAGGCATCGCTGCCTTTGGATGCCGTGACCTGCAGGTTCGTCCCGGACTGGGATATGCCCGCGGGCTGGTTCGTCCAGGTTCCTGCATTCCAGTCCAGTGTGCGTTCTTCATTCATGAGTTCCCCCGGGGATTGACGGCTCGAACAGATTGGACATGCCGCTGACCTCAAGCGCCATGTTTGGTTGCCCGCAATATACCCCGGAGACAGATCCGGGGGACCGCTTCCGAACTGCTACTTGACATAATGTAGATTATCGGCACATTGGAAAGTCTCTGGAAGCGGGTCCCCTGCGCCTGCTTTGTACCAACCCCGCCGGAGTGCGTTCCAGCCCTGCCGAACGCGCCGGAACGATCCCGCGCCGGAAATCCTCCCGGCACTCTGCGGCCGCAACCGTTCCCTGGATGCTGGAATTCAATGCCTCAGGGAAAAGGTACCTCACGTGTTTTTGCTCATGTTTGCCGCGGTGCGCCCGTTCACATTCAGTTGACATAATGTCTCCCGCCGCCGGAACGCCGCCTGCCGGGAGCTTTACATAACGCACTGCGGCAGCGAGGGAACAAATGTCCAGAACGCGTCGTTGTACCGGGCACTGACCTGCGGTGAAGCGGAAAGTGCGGGGATTCGAGCTCCCCTGCTTCACACGTCCAGCTGCAGGATCACCTGACGCGGAACGTCCTGGCCGGCGCTCCGGGGCACCCTGTCCGGAGCCAGCGGCGGGAATTCTGCGGAGCTGCCACAGAAAGACCTATTCAGAAGCCGTTTGGTGTGTTATGCGGCTTCACCTATATGATCTACGCTCGAACCCCCCACAAATTCAGGAGACAAGCACTACACATGGCTACCGATTACGATGCACCCCGCGTCAAAGAAGAAGACCAGCCGACGGACTCTTTGGAGGGGCTGAAGGCCCAGCAGCGCGGCGGGGCGATGACGGCGGTTATCGACGTCGAGGAATCCGACGCTATCGACGGGTTCGACCTTCCGGGCGCCGACCTCTCCGGCGAAGAACTGCTGATCAAGGTTGTTCCGGCGCAGGCCGATGAATTCACCTGCATGTCCTGCTTCCTTGTTCGTCACCGCTCCCAGATCGCACTGGAGAAGAACGGCGACAAGTACTGCGTGGACTGCGAAGGCTAACGCCTCTCCCCTGCACGTCAACGCTTGAGGCCCCCGGCAGGAATAGCCGGGGGCCTCAAGCGTCTCCGGAAGCCAGCCGGCCGGCGTGCCGGTTGTGCCGGGGCCACTAGGATGGATCCGTGATCTACGAACCCAGTGCAGCGGAGTCGCCCGCCGCCATCCGCTCCCTGGTCCTTCCGATGCTGGAGCAGGATCTTGTTCCCATCGTCCAGCTGGGGCACCCCGTGCTCCGCCGTCCGGCCCTGCCCTATGAAGGACAGCTCCAGGCAGACGAACTCCAGGCCCTGATCGGGCTCATGAGGCGTGTCATGCACGACGCCCCCGGTGTGGGACTGGCCGCCCCGCAGATCGGCATACCGCTGCGTTTGGCCGTCCTCGAGGACGCCTACGCGCCGGATCCCGAGGCCGCGGAAATACGGGAACGCACCCCGCTGGAGTTCTTCACCATCATCAACCCGCGCTACGAGCCCGAAGGCACGCAGACGGCAGCGTTCTACGAAGGCTGCCTCTCCTTCGAGGGCTATCAGGGAGTTGTGGAAAGGTACCGTTCCGTCCGGCTGGATTACGAGGACGAGCACGGCCAGGCGCAGCAGCGTTCATTCTCAGGCTGGCCCGCACGGATCGTCCAGCACGAAACGGACCATTTGAACGGAATCGTGTACGTGGACAAGGCCTTCACCCGTTCGCTGAGTTCCAACGCGGAGTATCCCCGCTGGGCAGCTGAAGACATCGAGGCCGCCCGCCGGACCCTGGGCTTCTAGGCCGGCTGCGGCGAAGCAGGAAGGACCCGCTGCGGAACCCCGGCTCCCGGTGTCCCGCAGCAGGTCCGGAAGCCCTAGACGGCCGCAGTTGCCGGCTGCTTACCGGCTTCTTCACTGGATTCGGCCCGGTTCGCCGGGGTGGGCAGCCACCGGGCCCACCAGCGGAGGATGTGCTCGAACCGCTGCCGCCGGTGCCACGGCGTTCCGGCGCGCGAGAGTTCGTGGTTCTCCCCCGGGAAAAGCAGCAGCTCGGTGGAAACCCCCTGCAGCTTCAACGCGGTGTAGTAGCGCTGTGCCTGCTCCACCGGGCAGCGCAGGTCCTCCTCGGAGTGGATCACGAGGGTCGGCGTGCGAACCTTGTCCACCTGGGCGAACGGGCTTTGGGCCGCAACTTTCTCCGGATCGCTGCCCGTGTATGCGGCCGAGAAGAACCAGCCAATGTCGGCCGAGCCGATGAAGGACAGCGGGTCCAGGAAGCCGCGCTCAACGATGGAGGCGGTGAACCGCTGGTCCTGTGAGATGGTCCAGGCCGTCAGGTAGCCGCCGTAGGACCCGCCCATAACGCCCAGCCGTTCGCCGTCGAGCTCCGGATGAGCTGCCAGGACCCCCTCGAGGAAACCAAGGACGTCCTGGAGGTCCAGGCTTCCCATCGCCTCCTTGATCGCCCTTCCGTGTTCCTGGCCGTAGCCGGAAGAACCGCGCGGGTTGCACATCAGCACCGCGTACCCGGCAGCGGCATAGGCCTGTGCCTCGTCGAAGAGACCCCAGCCGTACTGTGAGAACGGACCGCCGTGGATATTCAGCAGCACCGGATGCGGGCCTTCGCCTTCAGGCAGCACAACCCAGCCGTGGACGGGATAGCCGTCCGCGGAGGGGTGTGTCTCCTCCACCAGCGGCAGCACGCCGGCTTTCTCCCGGAAACCGGCCGAGAAGTCCGTGAGGACACGGAGCTGGCCGGCAGCGGACGGATCCACGACGGCCAAATCACCGCTGGTCTGCTGATCGGTGAAGGCAACCACTACGGTGCCGGCAGCTTCCGCTGCCCCGGTCACCACGCGTGGACCGGACACCAGGGTGCTGAGCGCACCGGTCCGGTCGACGCTGAGCAGTTCACAGGCACCGCGGTTCAGGTTGAAGACGAGGACGCTGTCCCCCGCCGGGACAACCGGTCCCCCGGCGAGGTCCATTCCCTCGGGATCCGTCAGCCGCGAGGCAGCTGCCGGATCCGCCATGGGGGCCGCATAGAGTGCGGTGTTGCGCGCTACGAAATCCAGGCCTGTCTCGGAGACATCCTGTCCGAGGTAATACAGCCAGCCGCCGTCGGCGCTCTGCACCGGGTGCGAAACGCTCAGGCGGCTGCCGCCGAGGTTGCTCAGCCTGCGCGGTTCCCCGGCGCCGTCCAGGCGCAGCTCGTAGACATCGGTGACCAGGTCCGTATCGGCATCGCTGTGCAGGGCAGCGGTGAAGAGAATGGCGGATCCGTCCGCTGTGAAGACCGGGTTGCTGACATCGGCGTCGAAGTCCGTGAGCTGCCTCGCCTCCGGCAGCCCGGCCGTTTTGCGCTCATCCTTCGGCGCTGCCTCCGCTGCCCGGCCCACCGGCGCAACGAAAGGCTCCGCAGCGAGGTCCGGCAGCGGCACGACGAACGCCTGGACGAACTTGTCCCGGGTGTAGCCGGCACCGTTCATCCGGTAGTTCAGGGTGGTGATCAGGCGCGGGTCCTCCGCGCCGGACGAAACGCCGTCGACGGTTCCGTAACGGCCGTGTTCAGGTTCCCGGGAGGAAAAGAGGATGTGCCGGGAGTCCGGCGAGAACCTGAACCAGGAGACGCCCAGACGGCGGTCCGTGAGCTGGACCGGCTCGCCGCCCTCGGACGGAATGGCATAGAGCTGCGGACGGCCCCCCGGTGCCGAACGCAGGAAGGCGATCACCGATCCGTCCGGGGAGAACTGGGGTGCGGAGTCACTGTATCCGCGGGTCAGGCGCCGCGGCGCTGACCCGTCCAGGCGGACATCCCACAGCTGGCCGACGTAGGAGTCTGCCGCGAAGTCGGGCCGCTGGACGGAGGCCACGGCCCGGGTGCCGTCGGGGCTAAGGGACGGTTCGGAGACGGAGTTCAGGAGATCCAAATCACTGGGTTTCATGGAACCGAGCCTAGCAATACACCGGCGCTCCCCAGGCGGCACCCGGAAAGGACCGCGCTCGCTGGCCGGAACCGTACGCGGCCTAAGATTGGGATATGCCCACCGGAAAACGCCGCCTGCTGACCTGCCCAAACTGCGGCGGTGACCTTCGCCCTGATGCTGCACGGACCCGGCTTAGCTGTCCCTCGGGACACCGGTACGACGCCGCCAAGCAGGGATACTTCAACCTGCTCACCGGGGCGGGCACCAAGTTCCATGCAGATACCGCGGCGATGGTCCAGGCGCGGAGTGCGTTCCTCGAGGCCGGACATTACGAGCCGCTGGCACGTAGGCTGGCCGACCTGGCGGCTGGAGCATCAGCCGCAGACGCTGGAACCGGACCTGTCCTCCTCGACGCCGGGGCCGGCACCGGCTACTACCTCCGGGAAGCGGAACAGGCAGCGGGAGCATCCGTATCCGTTGCGCTGGACATTTCGAAGTTCGCCCTTCGCCGGGCCGCACGGGTGCTGCCGGCGGGCTTCGCCCTGGTATGGGATGTATGGCGCCCGCTGCCGCTGGCGGACGGGGCAGCCGATGTCCTGCTCAACGTCTTCGCGCCCCGGAACTCCGCCGAATTTCTCCGGGTGCTCGCCCCGGGCGGCGTGCTTCTGGTAGTCACTCCCCTGCCGGGCCACCTGCAGGAGATACGGGGCCTGGCCGGCATGCTGGAGATCGGCAGCGAAAAGGAAGCGCGGGTGGCGCAGTCACTGGGACCCGAATTCGAGGCCGGTCCGGCGGAGCATCTTGAGTACACCATGGCACTGGGCCGGACCGACGTCGAAAACGTGGTCCTGATGGGTCCTTCCGCGCACCACGTGGACCCGGATGCCCTCGCCGGTACCCTTGACCGGACCGAATTCCCGCTGCCGGTAACCGCGGCATTTGCGTTGCAGCAGTTCCGGGCTGCGGACTGAACAGGCGCTGATCCCCGGGCCGCAGGTTCGCCCGCGGCCCCGAATCGTGCCACACCCGTAACCGGGTGCGCCTAGGTAAACCCGCGTTTATCAGGCAGAATAAGCCACAAAGCCCGTAACTAACCCACTCCGCCCGGCGCTGGACGGCTCTGCAGCACCCGGCACCGGGGTGGTCGGAGCTGGAGGGAAGATCATGCAGGAACTGTACAACTGGCTTGTCGACTACGGCTGGGTTCTCTGGCTCGTCCTCTTCCTGGGTTTCGCGGCGATCGAGACCCTCACCCTGGACCTCTTCTTTGCCATGCTCTCGGTGGGTGCCCTGGCTGCCATGCTGGCCGCGATTCTCTCCGCGCCCCTTTTCCTGCAGGTCGTCGTCTTCTGCGTCGTTGCACTGCTGATGATTGTCCTGGTCAGGCCCGCTGCCCTGAAACACCTCAAGACCGGGAGCAAGGAGCAGCGCTCGAACATAGAGCGGCTCATCGGGGACACCGCCGTGACGCTGGAGCCCGTGGGGTCCCGCACCGGGACGGTAAAGCTCGCGGGAGATACCTGGACCGCGCGCAGCGGAGACGGCTCCCTGCTGCCTGCGGGCGAGCAGGTGGAGGTGACCCGGATCGAAGGCGCCACCGCGGTCGTGGAGCCGCTGCGCGCCGCTGATACCCGGTCCATCGACGGGCACCCCGAAGACGACGGCGGTGTGAACGGCCGCCGCTAACTACCACCACGGGAACCCCGCCAACCGCCGGGGTCCCAGCGCTCCTTGGCACGGGGCAACAACCAGGCCGGACACCAATGCTGTCCGGCCGCAATGCAAGGGGGAATATGGAAACCACCGTCCTGTTAGTCATCCTGGCTGTCCTGGTCATTTTTGTCCTGGTCGTCCTGGTCAAGTCCATCCGGATCATTCCGCAGGCCCGGGCCGGCGTCGTTGAACGCCTTGGCAAGTACCTGCGCACGCTGAATCCGGGCCTGAATATCCTCATCCCGTTCGTGGACCGGCTGCTTCCGCTGCTGGACCTCCGCGAGCAGGTTGTTTCCTTCCCGCCGCAGCAGGTGATCACCGAGGACAGCCTCGTGGTCTCCATCGACACCGTGGTCTACTTCCAAGTCACTGACGCCCGTGCCGCGACCTACGAGATTGCCAACTACATCCATGCCGTGGAACAGCTGACCACGACGACCCTCCGCAACGTCGTCGGCGGGCTGAACCTCGAAGAAGCGCTGACCTCCCGCGACCGGATCAACGGCCAGCTGCGCGGCGTGCTCGACGAAGCCACCGGACGCTGGGGCATCCGGGTTTCCCGGGTTGAGCTCAAGGCCATTGAGCCGCCCCTGTCCATCCAGGACTCGATGGAAAAGCAGATGCGGGCCGAGCGTGAGCGCCGGGCAACGATCCTCACTGCCGAAGGTACGAAGCAGTCACAGATCCTCACCGCTGAGGGCCGTCGTCAGGCAGCCATCCTTGCCGCCGAGGGTGATGCCAAGGCTGCGATCCTCCGCGCCGACGGTGAAGCCCAAGCGATTCAGAAGGTCTTTGACGCGATCCACAAGGGCAACCCGGACCAGAAGCTCCTGGCGTACCAGTACCTTCAAACACTGCCCAAACTCGCCGAAGGTGATTCAAACAAGCTGTGGATCATCCCCAGCGAACTCGGTGAAGCGCTCCGCGGTGTCGGTTCGGCCCTGGGAGACTACCTGCCGGATGTCCGGCCTACGGCTGGCTCCGGGACCGGAAGGCCTGCCGACGCCGGAACCGCGTCTACCGATACCACCGCAACCCTCCGTGCAGGCACCGGCGACGGCGCTTCCTAGGCTGCCAGTCGCCGCAGTGCCCGTCTCCGGCTATAATTGACTGTTTGCCGGGGTTCTGGGTCTGACGGGAACAGGATTCGCGGTTCTGGCGTTGAACCGGATGAGAAAAGCCGGTGTGCAGCCGGCAGCAGCTTGAGCGGCTGTCCCTACGGGCAGCGGGCATTACTGATGGGCCCCTGGGCCTTTCGAAACTGATGAGGGAGAAAAGATGAGCGATCGTAGCCTGCGGGGTATGCGACTGGGTGCGCAGAGCATGGAGACGGAATCCGGCGTCGAGCCGGCTCCCCGCCAGCGTGTCGAGTACCGCTGCGAGGACGGCGAACGCGTGTTCGTAACCTTCGCCGCCGAGGCAGAGGTTCCCCCGGTATGGGTTTCCAAGACCGGTAAGGAAGCGCTGCTGGTTGACGGCGAGAAGCCGGACACCAGCAACGATAAGCCGGTGCGTACGCACTGGGACATGCTGCTCGAACGCCGCAGCATCGAAGAACTCGAAGTGATTCTCCAGGACCGGCTGGACAAGCTCCGCGAACGCCGCGGAGAACGCGCCGCGTCCTAGGCAGGTGCCGCACGGCATCCCCAACGGCGAAGGCCGGCAGCTCAACGCTGCCGGCCTTCGCCGTTTCTCCGCGGCATCCTCCTCCAGGCCGCCGAGATGGGCCTAGCCCCGCTTCGTCAGTTTGTTCCAGCGAGCTGCCATACCCCACTTGGTGACGTTGGCAATCGCCTCGAAAACGATGTTGCCGCTCATCTTGGAGGCACCGAACTCGCGCTCAACGAAGGTGATGGGCACTTCGGTGATCTTCAGGCCAAGCCGGGCCACCCGGAAAGTCATATCAACCTGGAAGCCGTAGCCCACTGATTCAACGGCGGACAGGTCCAGCTTCTCCAGGGTGGTCCGCTTGAAGGCACGGTATCCTGCGGTGATGTCCCGGACCGGGATGCCGAGCATCAGACGGCTGTAGGTGCTGCCTGCACGGGAGAGCAGCTTGCGGCGCAGCGGCCAGTTCACTACCGATCCGCCGGGAACCCAGCGCGAGCCGATCACGAGGTCAGCACCTGCCGCGGAGGCCTCCAGCAGCAGCGGGAGCTGCTCCGGTTTGTGGGAACCGTCAGCGTCCATTTCCACCAGGACGTCGTAGCCGTGTTCAAGGCCCCAGCGGAACCCTGCAATGTATGCCGCTCCCAGGCCTTCCTTGCCCTTGCGGTGCAGCACGTGCACCGCCGGATCGAGTGCCGCCTGTTCGTCGGCGTAGGCGCCGGTGCCGTCCGGGCTGTTGTCGTCGGCAATGAGCACATCCGAGTCCGGTACGGCCGCGCGGAGCCGCTGAAGCGTTTTGGGCAGCGATTCTATCTCGTTGTAGGTGGGGATGATGGTGAGGACGCGCACTCAAAGGCCTTTCAACGAACACGAGCCGCGCTGATCGCGGCTCGGAAGGGGTCTGCGGACGGAGGCAGAACCACCAGTATATGGGACGGTGCCCGACGCCGGCCTGGCGAGCCGTGCGCCTGGTCCGGGCACAGGCGCACAAAGGGACAGGCACCTCCGTCTTCGGGCCAGTTCCGGAGGTTCCGGACCTGTTTTCTACTGACGGTTGAACCTGTCCCCAAGTGCGCAGCGAAAGTTGCTGCAGATGGCCCTGCACCGCTTCCGGGTGGAGGACCATCACCCCCACACAAACGTGCCCGGGCCGGGGCAGCTGGGTTCCGGCGTGGTGCCGGTCCGTGCCGCGGTCTGTCTAGACTACGTCCTGAGCGGGAGGTGTCAACATGTTTCCTGACTAGGCGCTAATGTGTATCGCCGCAGGTCAGAAGCCACTTCATAGGTAAGTAGACGTACTAATTTTTTTCGGGGGCCTAGCTAAAATCGGCTGCCCGGTACAGCTCGGTCCCCAGGTGGACGGTCTGCAGGCAGCGCGGCAGCTGCTCGGTGTCCAGTGCGGGCAGCAGCGGAGTGCCGGCACGCGGGTCGGTGCTCCAGGAAGCTACCGATGCATCCGGTGTCTGCACCATCAGCTCATCGGCTTCCCACACGGCGAAGGAGGCCGGCGTACCCGGAGCGAGCTGCCCGAGCATGGGATTGCCGGTTCCTGCGGCACGCCAGCCGGCACGCGTATGCGCAATGAACGCTGCACGGGCGGAGATGCGCTGTGCGGGATTGTTGTGCATGACTGCAGCGCGGACGGCGCGCCACGGATCGAGGGCCGTTACCGGGGCATCGGAGCCGAAGACGACGGGGACGCCGGCGGAGAACAATGACGCGAACCGGTTCATTTCCGTGCTGCGCTCCCCCAGCCGCTGGGCGTACATGCCGCCCTCATTGCCCCAGAGCGCGTCAAAGGCAGGCTGCATGCTCGCAGTGGTTCCGAACCGGACCAGGTCCGCAATGGCTGAGTCGTCACTGAGCTCAAGGTGTTCCAGCCGGTGGTGTGCGGCACGGATGGCCGGCTCGCCAACGGAAGCTGCCGCCAGGTCCAGTGCCTGGATGACGGTATCCAGTCCGGCGTCGCCGATGACATGGAAACCCGCCTGCAGGCCCGCCCGCGTTGCGAGTTCCACGTGCCTGGCTGCCTGCTCCGCGCTGAGGTACAGGCTGCCCGCCGTCTCCGGAGCGTCAGCGTAGGGTGCGCGCAGCGAAGCCGTCCGCGCACCGATGGAACCGTCAATGTTCAGGTCCCCGGCCAACCCCAGCAGGCGGCCGTCGAAGGAGGAAACAATCTCCGCGAGTTCGGACTCGCTCTGCGCGAGCTGGCCCCAGTACGGCAGCACCTGCGGTGACGGTGCCTCGCCGAGGCTGCCTTCCAGTCCCAAGAGCTGCCGGAGGTCCTCTGCCGGAGCAATATGCGGGGCAGCCATCTCTGCCACGGCAACAATTCCCTGCGAAGCGGCGAGGTCCAGGGCCGCGCGCTGGTAGCGGGCCCGCTCGGTCAGGGAGAGGCTGCGGGAGACGGTACGCGCAGTTTCGTGCGCATCCCGGATTACAAAGCCGTCCTCCCAGCCGTCCAGTGCCGAGAGCCCAAGTTCGGCGGCAAGGGTGCCCGACACCACCGCACAGTGCACATCTGCGCGTGCCAGGTAAACGCTGCGGTTCCCCGATGCCCGGTCCAGTTCAGCGGCGGTAGGCACGCGGCGGTCGGGCCAGCCGGACTCGTCCCAGCCGTGCCCGATAATCAGGCCGGCCGTTCGCCCAGCCTCGGCCGCCACGGCGTCCAGCATCTCGGCCAGGCTTCGCACACCGGAGAGGTCCACTGACGAGGCCGCCAGTCCGGTCTCCGTCAGGTGGACGTGGGAATCCACGAAACCGGGGGCTACCAGCGCACCCTGCAGGTCCACCACCTGCATCTTGTCATCCTGGATGGAAGTGGCTGCCTGCTCTGAACCGACCCAGGCAACTGTGCCGCCGTCCACCAGCATGGCCGTGGCGAAGGGATCTGCTGAGCTGTAGACCGAACCGTTGCGGTAAAGGGTCAGGGCATTGGCCGGGGCCGTGCTGTTCAAGGACTCACCTGTTCTGTGGTTTGTTTCGAGGTTCTCGTGGAAGGGAACGCAGACGGACGAGAAGTTATTCACTCACTGCGGAGTAGGCGACGACTCCGCGCTTGATCAGGTCGATTGCTTCACGGCAGCGCCGGCGCAGGTCGGTGGAAATATCCGGAACCTTGGCCAGCTGGTCGATCAGGTCGATGACCTGCTTGGACCACCTGACGAAGTCGCCGGCAGCCAGCTCGGTGCCGTTCAGCGCCACCTGCAGGTGCTTGCCCCGGACCCACTTGTACATTGGCCACACCAGGCCCAGTTCCGGTTCGCCCGTGACGGGGAGCTTCTCCGCTTCCTCCAGGTCCGTCAGCTCGGACCACTGCCGGATGAGGATGTCCACGGCTCCGTCCAGGACGGCGCTGGGCATCTTCGGGCGCAGGCCCCGTTCTTCCCGCTTGGGCTGGTACACCAGTGCGGTGGCGAGGCAGGCCAGCTCGACGGCGTCGACGTCGTCGAAGGCCCCGTTCTCCAGGCCGAGGGCGGCCAGCAGGTCCTTCTCGCCGTAAATCCGACGAAGCTTGCTGCCGGCGGAGGTAACCTTCAGGGCGTCCTCTCCGTCCGACGCAACGTAGCCGTAGTGTTCCAGGACTGAGCTGACGCGGTCGAAGGTCTTCGCGATCGTGTTGGTACGGCCGCGGATTTGCGCCGCGAGGTTGTCTGTTTCGCGGCGCAGCTTCCACCAGCGTTCGGCCCAGCGGGCATGGTCCTCACGGTCGCTGCAGCCGTGGCAGGGGTGGGCGCGCATCTTGCGGCGCAGCTCGGCTATGGCCTTTTCCTGCCGGTCGGTGCCACCGGCGTGCAGGGATGCGCCGCGGGTGCCTGCTGGACGCGGCGGACGGTGCTCCCGCAGCGCGTTGCGCAGGGACGCGGCCAGGTCCCGGCGGTCCTTGGGGGTCCGGGCGTTGAAGGACTTCGGGATGCGGATTTGGGACACCACATTCACGGCGCCGTCCAGGTCCTGGACGTGCAGGCGGCGCAGCTGCTTGTCCTCGGTCAGGATGGCCGGGCGTGGATCGCGGGCACCGGAGTCTGTGGAGAGCACCACCGCGTGGCCCGGGTTCCGCCCGCCGGGGATGTCCACGACGTCGCCGGGACGAAGAGTTTCCAGGGACGCGGCGGCAGCGCTGCGCTGGCTTCGTGCCCTGGACCGCGACGCATTGTGCTCCAGGTCCGAAAGCTGGCGCCGCAGCGCGGCGTACTCGGTGAAGTCTCCCAGATGGCAGGTCATTGCCTTCTCGTAGCCGGCCAGGGATTCCTCGCGTGAGCGGACCTGGCGGGCCAGGCCCACCACCGAACGGTCGGCCTGGAACTGGGCAAAGGACGATTCAAGGATCTCCCGCGCACGGTCCCGGCCGAACTGGGCGATCAGGTTGATGCTCATGTTGTAGGTGGGGCGGAAGGATGAGTTCAGGGGATACGTCCGGCGGGACGCGAGCCCGGCTACGGCCGCGGGATCGGTGCCCGGCTGCCAGAGCACCACGGCGTGGCCTTCGACGTCGATTCCGCGCCGGCCCGCGCGCCCCGTGAGCTGGGTGTACTCCCCTGCCGTCACATCGACGTGGGCTTCCCCGTTGAATTTGTCCAGCTTCTCCAGGACCACTGAGCGTGCGGGCATGTTGACGCCCAGGGCCAGGGTTTCAGTCGCGAAGACCGCCCGTACCAGGCCGGCAGCGAAGAGCTTCTCCACTACTTCCTTGAAAGTCGGCAGCATCCCGGCGTGGTGGGCGGCAAAGCCGCGGATCAGCCCTTCACGCCAGGTCCAGAAGCCCAGGACTTCCAGGTCATCCTCGGGGATGTCCCGGGCGGCCTCATCCACGGTCCTGGCGATGACCTGGCGCTCCGCCTCACTCGTGAGGGTCAGGCCGGAATCCACGCACTGGCGGACAGCGCCGTCGCAGCCGTTCCGGGAAAAAATGAAGGTGATGGCCGGAAGCAGTCCCCGCTTGTCCAGCTGGCTGATCACCTGCGGGCGGGACGCCCGCGGGGTGCGGGTCACAGCGTTGGAGCCGGACGGCCCGCGGCGGGCATTCGCGGGCTTGCGGCCGCCCGGACCGGACCGCGGCCCGGACCACCGGCCGCGCTGGTTCAGCCGCGACTCACTGCGGGCCAGCTCCTGCAGTTCGGGGTTGACCTTGACCTTGCCTCCGGAGCCGGACGGTCCGGCATCGGCACCGGCCGTCTCGTCAAAGGACACGTCAGTGGCGAACAGGTCCAGGATGTCCCGGCCAACCATCACGTGCTGCCAGAGCGGCACCGGACGGTGTTCGGTCACGACGACGTCGGTATCACCACGCACTGTGTCCAGCCAGGCGCCGAACTCCTCGGCGTTGGACACGGTGGCGCTCAGCGAGACGAGCTGGACGTCAGAACCCAGGTGGATGATGACCTCTTCCCAGACGGCGCCGCGGAAACGGTCGGCGAGGTAGTGCACCTCGTCCATCACCACGTAGCCGAGGTCATCCAGGGTGTCCGAGTTCGCGTAGAGCATGTTGCGAAGCACCTCGGTGGTCATCACGACGACGGGCGCGTCCGGATTGATACTCGTGTCTCCGGTGAGCAGGCCTACGTTCTCAGCGCCGTAGGACGCGGAGAGTTCCGTGTACTTCTGGTTGCTCAGGGCCTTGATCGGCGTGGTGTAGAACGCCTTTAGCCCGCGTTCGAGGGCCATGTAAACGGCGAACTCCCCCACCACGGTCTTTCCGGCACCGGTCGGGGCGGCAACCAGGACGCCGCGGCCTGCCTCCACCGAGCGGCACGCCTCGAGCTGGAAGGGATCAAGCTCGAATCCCAGGGACTGCTCGAAGACTCCCAGGCGGGTACGTGCGTGGCCGGTGCGTTCCTTGGCGGCGAGATACCGTTCAGACGGGGAAGTCATATCTCCAGCCTAGACGCTCCGGCGAGCGTCTTCGTCCTGCCGGCTGCGGGTACCGGCCCCGAGCGAAGCACGGAGCCGTCCCCCCCCCCCGGGGGGCCGGGGCGGCTACGCGTCCGGGAGGACCGATGCCTTGTCCGCCTCGGCCTCGACGGCGGCTTCGCGCGCTGCACTGCGCCGTGCCCGCCGTTTGTCATTGATGAAGCACAGGCCCACCGCTACGGCGAAGAGCACCAGCAGCGGGGCCGCAAGGTAGAACATGCTCAGCGCGTCTCCGCCCGGCGCTGCCATGGCAGCGAAGAGGCAGATGATGAAGACCGTGATCCGCCAGTACTTCACGATGGTCCTGCCGCTGAGCAGGCCCAGGAGGTTCAGCCCGACCATGACCACCGGGATCAGGAAGGCAATGCCGAATGCCAGCAGCAGCCTCAGGACGAAGGCCAGGTACACGGAGGCGGTGATGACGTTCGCTGCACCTTCCGGCGTGAAGTCAGTGAGGACGCCGACGGCGTTGGGCAGGATCAGCCACGCCAGGTACACGCCAGCCAGGAACAGCGGAACTGCGGCGGAAAGGAAACCCAGGGCGGCGCGCCGTTCCTTGGTCTTCAGGCCAGGCGTGATGAAGGCCCAGAGCTGGTAGAGCCAGAAGGGGCTCGAAACCAGCACGCCAATGAACACGGAGACCTGGATCATCTGGTCGAACGATGTAGCCACACCGTCGAAGTTGATGGTCGCCAGCCGGCCCTGTTCTTCGGAGAGTTCCCGCACCGGGCGCGTCAGTTCGTTGAAGACGGGCATGTAGAGGAAGAACCCGCCTACGGTGCCCAGGACCACCGCGATGGCAGCCTTGAACAGCCGGTTGCGGAACTCCTTCAGATGCTCCTTGAGGGCCATCCGCCCTTCAGGGTTGGATTTGCGCCCCCGTTTCAGCGCCACAGCCGCTACGGGTTGGCGGGCGGGTTACCGCTGCCGGTATGGGGCCCGGAAGGCGGCGTGTGTCCCGCGGCCGGTCCCTGCTGGCCCGTCGCCTGGCCGGGGTTGTTGACCACGCGGCCTTCGACCGGGTCGCCGTCAGCGGCGGAAGAGGTGTTCTCGTCCTTCATCTGGCGTACTTCTGACTTGAAGATACGCAGTGACTGCCCCACGCTCCGCGCAAGTCCCGGCAGCTTCGGAGCACCAAAGAGCAGGATCGCAATAACAATGATGATGACAATGTGCCAGCCTTCTAGGCGCATGCCGGTGTCCTTTCGTTTACGTGCATTTTATGTCAGAGCCCGGGAATGTCGCGCCAGGCCCGCGGTTGTCCGCGCAGGATCCGGCGCTGTACACGGCGTTCGCGCCGTGCCTCTTTCCTGGCCAGTTTGCCCTCGTCGTACCGGCGGCGCTCAGCCGCCGGATCTTCGAAGACCGCCGGCCGGAACTCCAGGGAAGTATCGGGCTGAACAGGTCCCGGGGCGAACGACAGCCGGGCTCCGGCTGACTGGACTTCGCGCAGCACTGCCATGAACTTGCGGAAGAGCCGGTAGCCGATCAGGACATAGAGCAGCAGGGCAACCGCTGTAAGGGCAACCCATATCAGAATCCACGACCACCAAGGCATGGTTCCAGCATAGTGGAGGGTTCTGGGAAAGCAGTGTCAATGGCGGCGTGCCGAAACGGGGCTTCACCGGCTGTTCACGCGTAGTTCGCTGCCGCTGCGGACAACCAGGCGGCGGTTTCGTCCCGCAGTGCGGCAGGTTCCAGGACCGCCGCTGATCCGCGCAGACGTGCAATGAAACCCGGAATCCAGCCGGTGCTGGCCGTCCGCAGCACCACGGCCTGGCCGCCGTCGGGCAGCTGGGCGCGCTTCTCGGCGTGGTAGGCGTCGGCGACCCAGGAAGCGTCCGGGAGAAGGCGGATTGTGACAAACTCGTCGGACTCCCCCGGGGTGAAAAGACTGGACGGGAACTGTGCATCCGGTTGCGGAAGCCCGGTTGCGGCTTTCCCGCTGTCCGTCGCTGACAGGATTCTGTCCACCCGGAAGAACCGTCCTGCCTGGGCCCGGTGGCACCACGCGTCCAGGTACCACGTGTTGTTGTCGGAGAAGATGCGTCGCGGATCGACAACCCTTTCGGAGACTTCGTCCCGGCTCGGCACGACGTAGCGGATAGTCAGGCTCCTGGCACCGGTGACGGCTTGCTGGAGCTCAGTGAGCAGATCCGGCGGCGTGCCGGCCGGCAGGAGTTCTGCCGCGAGAGAGGTGCCGGCGGCAGCCGCAGTCCCGGCAGCCTCGGTGAGCTTGGCATGGGCCGAGGCGACAGCGTCCGTGGGGGCGGCGCCGGGCAGCGCAGCCAGGGTATCCAGGCCTACTACCAGGGCTGCGGCTTCGTCCATGGAGAGGCGTACCGGCTGGGAGAGGTTCTCCGCGTTATCGATGTAGATGTCCCCGGTCTCGAAGTTCACGTCCATCAGGCCGTTCGGGTAGTACCGTGGTCCGCTCACGAAGAGCAGGTTCAGGTCCGAGGCCAGCTGCTCCTGGCTGATACCGAACCGGTCGGCGGTTTCCGCCATTCCGGCTCCCTGGTTGGCCAGGATGTAGGGAACCAGGTCCAGGAGCCGGCTGAGGCGCTCCTGCGCCCCGGCGGTCTTGGCGGCCGTTCCGCGCGCCGCTGCTGCCGGGACGTATTCCGGAACCGGTTCCGCCTGGAACTTTTGGGCCCGGTCCAGTGCCGCGGAAACGGCGTCCCTGAGTTCGGGCGGATGGACTGCGCGTGCAGCAGTACCCAGGGCAGCGGCGTCGGCCGCCAGGGACTCCAAATCCGTGACTGCGAACCAGAGGCGGTCCCATCCGGCTGCCGGTTCCGCCAGGCCCGCGGCTGGATCGGCGTCGCCGCCGGCGCGGAGACGGAGTTCGGCGCCTGCGCCGGACTGGACATCCACTGCAGCCGAACGGGGGGCAAAAACGTGGTCCAGGGATGCCAGCGACGCATGGATGTCGAAGTCCGGCGGAACACTGTAGTTTCCCCTCCCGGCCTGAACTGCGGTGGTCATGCGGGAGAGCCGGAACCACCGTTCTGCGTTCCTGCCGGTGTCCCAGCCAACCAGGTACCAGTGGCCGTAGCGGGAGCCCATGCCCCAGGGCTGGACGCTTCGCGTCGATTCCTCGCCGGCGGATGCCCGGTAGCCGAAGGAGATCGGGGTCCGGTCCGTAACGGCACGGAAGACCTTGGCGAAGTTTGGGTCCGATGTCCGGATCGCCGGATGAACCGGGCTGGATGCGGCGTCTTCGGCCAGGACACCGCGGGCGCGGAGCTTGCGCAGCGCCCGTGCCGCGGCTGATCCAAGAGCCGCCTGCTCCCACATCTGGGCCGCCAGGGCCAGCACGGCCGATTCGGCGGGTGTGAAGGAAACTTCGGGCAGCCGGTACTCCTCGCTGCGGATGCGGTAGCGCTGCAGCGAGTTGTCCTGTTCGTAGAGCGGGTCTTCGCCGTAGGACTCCACCGGAATGCCCTGCTCGCGCAGGAAGGCCTTGTCCCGGTCGAAGAGCTTCTCACGGGCTTCGGGCGATGCTGCCTCGGAGTAGAGCTCGATTTCCTCGAACAGTTCGGCCTTGGTGAACCCGCGCCGGGAAGAGAGCAGGGCTATGACCAGGTTCAGCAGGCGTTCGGTGCGTTGTTCGGCTGGTTTCGGAGACACACGGCTAATCTACAGCCGTTGGCGCCCGAAGCGCGCAAAGGGCGGCCCGCCGGTGACATGCTGACCGGCGGGCCGCCCTGTAGCGAGCGGGATTTTCCCCTGCTAGCGGACCCCGAGCAGGTCCACGACGAAGATGAGGGACTCGCCCGGCGCGATTGCCGAGCCGGCTCCCCTGTCGCCGTACGCCATGTGGGAAGGGATCTCGAGCCGGCGGCGTCCGCCGACCTTCATGCCCAGCAGGCCCTGGTCCCAGCCCTGGATGACCTGGCCGATGCCGACCGTGAAGTCCAGCGGGGCGCCGCGGTTCCAGGACGCATCAAACTCTTCACCGGTGGAAAAGGCCACGCCCACATAGTGGGTTGAGACGGTATCTCCGGGCTTTGCCTCGGCTCCGTCACCGACAATGAGGTCTTCGATGACGAGTTCCGTCGGGGCATCGTGCTCCGGGAAATCGATCTCCGGCTTCTGGCGGTCGTACTCGCGCTTTCCGAATGACATGGGACTCCTTCGTTTTGGGACTGCCAGCAATCTTATCCGGATTATCCGGCTACTTGGCCTCGAGGATGTCGACGACGAAGACCAGGGTTTCGTTCTGGAGTTCGTTGCCCTCGGAGGAACCGTAGGCGGTGGCCGGCGGAGCCACGATCAGCACCTGGGATCCGACCGTCTTGCCGGCAAGGCCGTCGGTCCAGGCGGAGATGACCTGGTTCAGTCCGAAGGAGGTGGGGGCGCCGCGTTCCCAGCTGGAGTCGAAGACGGAACCGTCGGACCACTTCACGCCGTGGTACTGGACGGTCACGGTGTCGTCGGCTTCCACGACCTTGCCGTCGCCCTTCTTCAGTTCCTGGGCGATGAGCTCGGTGGGTGCGTCGGTGTCAGGGACGGTGATGGTCGGCTTGCCGTCGTCATCCAGTGTCACGGTGGGCTGGCCCTCGACCGGGTCGACGTCGGTGCCCCAGGCACGGGTGGGAAGGTCCCGGGCGTCGGTCAGCGTGAAGACGATGAACTGCGTGGCAGTGCCGGCCTCCTCGTTGCCGGGAACGTAGTAGGCGAAGTCGGATCCGACCGGGGCGCCAACGAGGGCGCTGTACATCTGCTCGTTGCCCTGCTTGAGGGTCTCATCAACGGCAATGTCTTCAGCGGTTTCCGCGGTGTAGGTTTCCTGGCCCGCTTCACCGCTTTCGGGGTCCATGACCACGAGCCGCACGGAAGCGGTCTGGCCGTCAACCAGTTCAGCGCCGTCGCCGTCGTTCACCCGCACCAGGGTCGGTTCCTCCGCAGTGAGGGGCGTGTCAAACTCCACCGTGGGGACGGAGCCCTCACCGTTGGAGGTGACCTTGACGGAGGAGAGCGGATCGCTGCTGCCGTCTCCGGAGCATGCGGTGAGCAGCAGGAGCGCGGGCAGGAGCAGGGCTAGTACTTTTCGCACAGTACTTCTTTCAGTGGCGGACAAATGTCTTGTGCCGGCAGCATGCGGGAACGGATGTGCCCGCACCCTCTCCGGGCAGCAAGACCAACCCTAACGCCTCCACCTGAAAGGAGCCTAGATTCGCTCCGGGGCTGCCCGGGCGGCCAGCCGGCTCACAGAGTGGACAGCAGTGCCTCCACCCTTTCATCCACCGCGGCGAACGGGTCCTTGCACAGGACGGTCTGCTGGGCCCGGTCATTGAGCTTCAGGTGGACCCAGTCCACGGTGAAGTCGCGGTTGGCGGCCTTGGCCCGGCGTACGAAGTCCCCGCGCAGCTTGGCACGCGTACTCTGCGGCGGCACGTCCACGGCCTCCTTGACCGCGCTGTCCTCCACCACCCTGGCCGTTTCACCGCGCGACTGCAGCAGGTAGAACAGACCGCGGCGGCGCGAAATGTCGTGGTACGTGAGGTCTATCTGGGCCAGGCGGGGCGAACCCATGTCCAGTCCTCCCCGTTCCGCGTACCGGTCCACCAGCTTCTTCTTGATGGCCCAGTCAATTTCAGTGTCGATGCCCGAAGTGTCCCCGGACTCCACAGCGTCCAGTGTCCGCTCCCACAGGTCCAGCACCCTCGGCACATGCCGGTTGTGCGGGCCGTTGTCCCGGACGAAGTCCTGCACCCGTTCCAGGTAGATGCGCTGGAGTTCGAGGGCCGTCATGGTGGAACCGTTTGCCAGCTTGAGCGGTGCCGAACCGGTGAGGTCGTGGGAAATCTCGCGGATACTGCGGATCGGGTTCTCGAGGCGCAGGTCCCGCATGATGACCCCGGCTTCGATCATGCGCAGCATGAGGTCTACGGAGCCGATCTTGAGCATGGAGGTGGTCTCGGACATGTTCGAATCCCCGGCGATCACGTGCAGGCGCCGGTAGTGCTCGGCGTCGGCATGCGGTTCGTCCCGGGTGTTGATGATGGGCCGCGACCGCGTCGTGGCTGATGACACGCCTTCCCAGATGTGGTCTGCCCGCTGGGAGAACGCGTAGAGGGAACCTGACTGGGTCCGCAGCACCTTGCCGGCGCCGACCAGCAGCTGGCGCGTGACCAGGAACGGGATCAGGATGTCCGCCAGCCGGGAGAATTCGAGGCGCCGCGGAATGAGGTAGTTCTCATGGCTGCCGTAGGAGTTCCCCGCCGAGTCGGTGTTGTTCTTGAAGAGATACACGCTGCCGTTGAACCCCTCGGCGGCAAGGCGTTCCTCCGCCTCTTCCACCAGGTCGTTCAGGATCAGCTCTCCGGCGCGGTCATGGGCGATGAGCTGCGCCAGGTCATCGCACTCGGCAGTCGCGTACTCCGGATGGGACCCCACATCCAGGTAAAGCCTGGAGCCGTTGGTGAGGAAGACGTTTGAGGAACGCCCCCAGCTCACCACCTTCCGGAACAGGTAGCGGGCAACCTCTTCCGGTGAGAGCGGCCGAGAATCCGGACCGGAGTAGGCAATGCCGAATTCGGTTTCGACGCCGAAGATCCTGCGTTCCATCAGTCTCCTTCCGCGCTGGACAGCAAACGGTCCAGCTCAACGGTCCCTATCCTGCGGAACGCCCTGACGGTTCCCCGGGTCGACAGCGGATCACGGTCCAGGACCGCGACTTCCAGCAGTCCGGCACCGAGGACTTCCGTTCCCTGCGCCGGGTCCTGTGCCGTCTGGACGGCCTCTGCCGCCTGCCCGGATGTGCCCTCCGGCGGCTGGCGAGTCGCGGAAAGCGCCCGTACGGCCACCCTGATGGCTTCATGGAAGGTGGTGTCCGGAGACCAGGTGCGCGCGAGTGAGTCGTTGACCACCTCGGCCTGCCCGCCCATCACCACGTAGTTGCTTTCATCCGCTATCGAACCGTCATAGGTGAGACGGTACAGATGGTCCGCGTAGGGCTCTTTGCCTACTTCAGCCACGGCCAGCTCAACCTCGAACGGCTTGCCGTCCGCGGTGAAGACGGAGCCCAGGCTCTGGGCGTAGACACTGGCCAGCCCCCGGGCCGTAACGTCCTCCCGCGCGTAGGAGTAGCCGCGGACATCCGCGTACCGCACCCCCGCCTGGCGAAGGCTTTCGAACTCGTTGTACTTCCCGACGGCGGCGAAACCGATCCGGTCGTAGATCTCGCCGAGCTTGTGCAGCGACGGCGAGGGGTTCTCCGCCACGAAGGCGATCCCGTCGCGGCAGGTCAAAACCACCACTGACCGGCCCCGGGCGATTCCCTTGCGGGCAAAATCGGCCCGGTCCTTCATGAGCTGCTCGGGCGAGACGTAGAACTGCTGTGTCATCTCCTACGCCTCCCGTCCGGCGGCTGAGCGGCGGGAGACCAGGTCCTCGGCGAGCTGGTGCAGTTCGCGTTCGGGGATCTCCCGCATGCCGGCGGAGTTGACCACGTAGACCACGGGCCACAGCTGGCGGACAAGGTCCGGCCCGCCCGTGGCGGAATCGTCGTCCGCCGCGTCATAAAGGGATTCGACGGCGATCCGCACCGCTTCGTCCTGGTCCAGCCCGGGGCGCCAGAGTTTCTTGAGGGCCCCCCGCGCGAAGACCGAGCCGGATCCCACGCTGTGGTGTTCGTACTCCTCGTACCGTCCGCCGGTCACGTCGTAGGAGAACATGCGTCCGGTGTGCCGTTCGAGGTCGAAGCCGGCAAAGAGCGGGATGACCGCCAGGCCCTGGAGTGCCAGCGGAAGGTTTTGGCGGACCATTGCCGCGAGCCGGTTGGACTTGCCGTCCAGGCTCATCGGTGTGCCCTCGATCTTTTCGTAATGCTCCAGTTCAACCTGGAAGAGCCGGATCATGTCCAGCGCCAGTCCTGCGGTTCCGGCGATGCCCAGCACTGAATAGCTGTCCGCCGGAAAAACCTTGCGGATGTGCCGGCTGGCGATCATGTTTCCCATGGTTGCCCGCCGGTCCCCTGCCATGAGGACGCCGCCGGCGTACGTCAGGGAAACAATGGTGGTGGCCTGGGGTGCAGCTGCGGATGCCGATCCTGCGGGAGCTGTTCCGAGCCTGCGCGCCGAAGGCAGCAGCTCCGGGTGGTGGCGGCTGAGGTGTTCGCTGAAGGATGAGCCCGCCTCCGCGGCCACCGTGTGTGCAGGATCCGTTGGCACCATCCCCTACTGACCGCCCTTCTGGATGAACCCGCGGACGAACTCTTCGGCGTTGTTCTCCAGCACGCCGTCAATCTCGTCCAGCAGGTCGTCGACACCTTCGGTCTGTGCCGAAGACTGCTCAGCCGGTTCGGCGGCGGGAGGAGCGGTCTCTTCGGTTTCCTCCACGTCCTGGGGACGTGCTCCGGTATTCCTGCGGTCCTGGGTTGCCATGATGCCTGCCCTTTCCGGCTCACGCCGTGCTGCGGAATGTGTCCTAGGTCCTATGGTGCCACGGTAGGTTCCGGACCGGTCAGCAGACGGGCCACAAAATCCTCCGCATCAGCGGAAACGTCAAACAGTTCACCCGTGAGTTCCCTCGTCCCCCGAAGCGGCTCCCGCGTGGGGATACGCTGCAGCCGGCGCCGGGACGGGAGCTCGAAGATGATCGAGTCCCAGCTGGCACCAATCACCTCGGCCGGGAACCGGGTGATGCACCGGCCGCGGAAATAGGCCCGGGTATCTTCCGGAGGCTCCGCCACGGCGGCCGCTATCTGCTCGTCCGTGAGGATCCGTTCCATCTGCCCGCGCGCGGCCAGGCGGTAATAGAGACCCTTCTCCGGGCGCATGTCCGAATACTGCAGGTCGATCAGGTTCAGCCGGGCATCGTTCCAGGCCAGCCCGTCGCGGTCCCGGTACGCCTGCAGCAGCCGGAGCTTCGCAACCCAGTCAACCTGGGCGGATGCAGCCATGGGGTCCCGTTTGAGGGTTCCCACCACAGATGTCCACCGGCTGAGGATGTCCTCCGTGGCGGCGTCGGCCCCGCCCTCCCTGCGCGCATGGGTGGCGGCGGCCTCGAGGTACATTTCCTGGAGGTCCAGGCCGGTGACGCTTCGGCCGTCCTTCAACTCCACCAGCGCGGTAAGCGTCGGGTCGTGGCTGATGGCCTGCAGCGCGCCCACGGGGTCGCGGAGTTCGATCTGCGGAGCGGCTGCGTCCTCAATCAGGGACAGCACCGCGGACGTTGTTCCCATTTTCAGCAGTGCCGAAACTTCGCTGAGGTTGGCGTCGCCAATGATGACATGCAGGCGCCGGTACTTCTCCGCCACTGCATGCGGTTCGTCCCGGGTGTTGATGATCGGCCGCCGGATGGTGGTTTCGAGGCCCACTTCGGTTTCAAAGAAGTCTGCCCGCTGGCTCAGCTGGTAGCCCTGGCGCTGGTTGCTGGTCCCGATTCCCACGCGGCCGGAGCCGCAGATCACCTGCCGGGAAACGAAGAACGGCAGCAGGCCAGCCACCAGGCGGGTAAACGGCACGCTGCGCGGCACCAGGTAGTTCTCATGTGCGCCGTAGGAGACGCCCTTGTTGTCGGTGTTGTTCTTGTACAGGTGCACCGGCGCGAAGCCCGGGGTCCTGGCGATATGCCGCATGGCCGTCAGCACAACCGCGTCCCCCGCCTTGTCCCAAAGCACCGCGTCATGGGGATTGGTGGTCTCGGGCGAGGAGTATTCCGGGTGGGCGTGGTCCACGTACAGCCGTGCACCGTTTCCCAGCACCATGTTCATCAGCACCGAGTTGTCTTCCTGCTCCCCGTACAGGGCTGACGGTCCCCCGCCTTCCATCGCGATCTGCTCGGCGTCCAGCACGGGCGGTGCGTCCGTGAGCTGGGTGGGGTCCGCTGCCGTCCGGGGCACCGTGTATCCTCGGGCGTCATTCAGCGGCGCTTCGTCCGTGTAGTCCCAGCGCGTGCCGGACAGGTTGCCCAATCCGGCACGGACGCTGGCGGCGTAGGCATTCACTACCTGGCTCGAAAGCACGGTGGCGTTGGCGTTCGGCAGGGCCGGAGCCAGTACGCCGTACTCGGTCTCCGTGCCCATCACCCTCCGGACCGTCACAGATACTGTCCCGGATTGGCTGCGGTCTCGATGGTCCGGCCCGGTTCCTGCCCCGCCTTGCCCTGGATGATCGTGCGGATGTAGGTGATGCGTTCGCCCTTCTTGCCGGAGATGCGTGCCCAGTCGTCCGGGTTGGTGGTGTTGGGCATGTCTTCGTGTTCGCGGAACTCGTCGACGACGGCGCGCATCAGGTGCTCGATGCGCAGGCCCCGCTGGTGCAGCATCAGGAAGTCCTTGATGGCGTACTTCTTGGCCCGGTCAACGACGTTCTGGATCACTGCCCCGGAATTGAAGTCCTTGAAGTAGAGCATTTCGGTGTCGCCGTTGGCGTAGGTGACTTCCAGGTACTCGTTGGACTTGTCCTCGGCGTACATCTTCTCCACGGTCCGCCGGATCATCTCCTTGACCGTAGCCACGGGGTCATACCCGTGCTCGGCGAGGTCATCGCGGTGCAGCGGGAGGTCCGGCGTGAGGTATTTGGCGAAGATTTCACCCGCGCCCTCGGCATCGGGGCGCATGATCTTGATCTTTACGTCCAGCCGACCGGGCCGGAGGATGGCCGGGTCGATCATGTCTTCCCGGTTGGAGGCGCCAATGACGATGACGTTCTCGAGTTTCTCAACCCCGTCGATCTCGCTCAGCAGCTGGGGAACAATCGTGGTTTCGACGTCGGAGGACACACCGGTGCCTCGGGTACGGAACAGCGAGTCCATTTCGTCGAAGAAGACGACGACGGGGCTTCCGTCCGATGCCTTCTCGCGGGCGCGGGAGAAGATCA
This sequence comes from Arthrobacter sp. IK3, assembly GCF_051337705.1. Lineage (NCBI taxonomy): Bacteria > Bacillati > Actinomycetota > Actinomycetes > Micrococcales > Micrococcaceae > Arthrobacter > Arthrobacter sp. IK3. The sequence continues at coordinate 34,204 of NZ_JBPPSW010000005.1, forward strand.
GCCGGATGTGCCGCTCGGTCTCCCCCACATACTTGTCCAGCAGCTCCGGACCCTTGATGTTCAGGAAGTAGCTGCGTGTGCCGGGCGTGCCGGTCTGTTCCATGACGCGGGCTGCCAGGGAGTGCGCCACCGCCTTGGCAATCAGGGTCTTGCCGCACCCGGGAGGACCGTACAGCAGGATGCCCTTGGGGGCTTTCAGCCCGTGTTCCCTATACAGGTCCGGGTGCATGAAGGGCAGTTCCACTGCGTCGCGGATCTGCTCGATCTGCGGGCCAAGGCCGCCGATGTCCGAATAGGAAATATCCGGTACTTCTTCCAGGACCAGGTTTTCAACTTCGCTGCGCGGGATCTTCTCCAGCGCGTAGCCGATCCGGGTATCAACGGTGAGGGCGTCCCCCACGCGTATCCTTTCCTGAACCAGGGGGCCGTTGAGCCGGACCACCCGTTCGTCGTCGGCCCGCCCCACAACCAGGGCGCGGTCGCCGTCGAGCAGTTCCTGGACGGTGAAAAGCTCTCCAGCCTTTTCAAACCCGAGCCCCGCCACAACGGTCAGTGACTCGTTGAGCAGCACTTCCTGGCCCGGGACCAGCAATCCCAGGTCCAGCAGGGGGCTCACGGCTACCCGCAGCTTGCGGCCGGACTGGATGATGTCCACGCTCTCCTGCACCGTGGCCGCGGTAGTCACTCCCGGCGCGGCCTCGGACCGCGGATTGACGGCAATCACCGTCCCAAAACTGAACGGCGTGGCCCCCTCTTTCTCCAGGGCATCCTTGAGGCGCACGATCTCCGCCCGGGCCGTCTCCAGCATGGCCACGAGGCGGGCGTTGTTGTGGGTCAGCGCTGCGAGCTGGCGGTCCAGGTTCCGCAGCTTGTCCCGAAGAACGTTGAGCTGCCGTGATTCCTGGCCGTCAGTGCCGTATCCGCCGTCCATTCCGCCGCCCACCGGGGCCCCGCTGGTGTTTTCCGCATCAACCATTTTCCGACCGCCTTTATCGCTGTGGTCCATTCGTTTGACGATAACGCAGTGACGCACGCAATACACCGGGGGCGGTCTCTTGAGTTGAGCCGCGGCCCGGATCAGGCGCCGGGTTAGCCCTGGGGGCCGTCGTCGGAGTGCTCTTCCTGGAAGCGTTCAGCCTTGGCCAGCGCGCCCCGCTGGACGGTGGAGCTGGCGTCCTTCGCTGCGCGGCGCAGCTTCTTGTCGGAGACCTCGCGCTCCCCCACTGCTGCAGGGGTCCAGGCGTTCAGGTCTTCCTGGCTGAAGTCGGTCTTGGAGGCGCGGCGCTTCGCCACCAGGCCGGTGGCTCCTTCGGCCAGGCGGCGGGCGGAGAGGAGGAATCCGGTGTGGGCCACCATGCGGTGGTCGGGGCGGACGGCCAGGCCTTCGAGGTGCCAGCCGCGGACCATCGACTCCCACCCTTCCGGTTCGGTGAACCGGCCGTCGGCCCGGATCGCCTCCGCGGTGCGGGAGAGCTGGGTGACAGTCGCGACATAGGAAATCCAGACCCCGCCCGGTGCCAGCACGGTAGCCACCGCGTCGGTGCATTCCCAGGGCGCCAGCATGTCCAGTACCACGCGGTCCACGCTGCCCGGTTCCTGGGTGCGGACCACCTCGTCCTGGAAGTCGCCAAGCGTAATGTTCCAGGCCGGGTGCGGTCCGCCGAAGAAGGTCTCAACGTTGCCGCGGGCAATGTCCGCGAATTCCTCGCGGCGTTCATAGGAGTGCAGGGATCCGTTGTCGCCCACCGCGCGGAGCAGGGAGATGCTGAGCGCGCCGGAGCCGACTCCGGCTTCCACGACGCGGGCACCGGGGTAAATGTCCGCCATCGTCACGATCTGGCCGGCATCCTTCGGATAGACGACGGCTGCACCGCGCGGCATGGACAGAACGAAGTCGGACAGCAGCGGGCGCAGCACCTGGTACTGGTGCCCGGTGGTGTTGGTGACGATGGTTCCCTCGGGGACACCGATAACCGCCTCATGCGGGAGGTAGCCGCGGTGGGTGTGGAATGCTCCGCCCTCGGTGAGGGTGATGGTGTTCCGGCGTCCTTTTTCGTCGGTGAGCTGGACGCGTTCACCGGGCCGCAGCGGTCCGCGGCGCATGTCGGCGCCGTGCGCGGCAGGGGTTTCGGGGGTACCCGGGTTGTTCATGAGTGGCTGTCCTTTAGTTTCTGACGGGCTTGTCTGGTCTGTCTGGCTGGTGCCTCAGGCGCGGCGGTTGGGTGTCCTGCCGGTGATGGCGGCTACCACGGTGTCCTGGCGCAGAAGGCCCACTACGGTGCCTTCGCGGTTGATGACTGCGTACTCGCTGCCTTCAAGCTTGGAGAGGTACGCAATGAGTTCCTGGCCGCTGGCGGCGTCCGGAACATAGGCGCCGGGCGCCAGTGCGCGGGCGACGGCGCTGGCCGGTGTCTGGCCCGAGAGGTGTTCCGGTACGGCGAAGAGGGCTCCTGCGTCCACCACGGCCTCCGGCTGCCCGGTGGGAGCCGTGAGGATGATTGCCGTACCAGGCCCGGCTGCTTCCGCCGCCTGGCGGACGTAGCTGACCGTTGCTGCGGCGGGGACCTGGGCTGCCGGTTCCATAAGGGCCGCGGCGGAAACCGACGGCAGGCGCATCCGCATCCGTGCATTGCTGATGGATGCCCCGGCCCCCATCCACAGGAACCCGGACACCACGGCCGTGATCAGCAGCAGGCCGAAGTCGGGAGTCCTGCCCTGGAGGAACGGGGGAACGATGATGGCCGCCGCCAGTGCGGCGGCGATGATCCGGCCGGCCCAGCCAGCGGCGAGCGTCCCGCGGTCCTGGCTTCCGGTTGCCTTCCAGACAATCGTCTCCACGATCCTGCCGCCGTCCAGGGGAAGCCCCGGTAGAACGTTGAAGATGGCCACCAGGAAGTTGGCCCACACGAAGATGTCCGCCAGCAGCCAGGACACGGTGCCCGGCTCCAGGAACACCAGCAGGCCGAGTCCCGCCACAGCGAGCAGGAAGTTTGCCGCCGGGCCGGCCAGTGCGACGACGAGGGACTTCCCCGGGGTGGCGCGGACATCGCCGAACTGGGTGTGCCCGCCCCACAGGGTCAGCACGATCCGCGGTGTTGGCCAGTTCCAGGCCTTCGCTGTGAGCGCGTGGGCGAGCTCATGCACCAGGACCGAGAACAGAAGCAGCAGCGCGTAGCCCAGTGCAACGCCGTAGGCGGCCGCAGTGCCGAGCCCGGAAACTGCCCCGGCGACCCGGGGGCCGAAGAGGAAAACGATCACCGCGGCGATGACGAACCAGGACCAGGCAAGGGTTACCGGGACTCCGCCGATTCTGCCCAGCGGAATGCCTTCGCTGCGCTGTTTCCGCGTTGGATCCTGGGTCAACGTGCCGCTCCTTCCCACGATGAGACCAGGGCTTCCAGGTCCCGGACACTCCGGCCTTCCAAGGTGTCCCATTGGATACGCCGAGGGTCTGCCGGAAGGGCGGTGATATGCGGAACGGCTACAGCGCACAATCCGGCCGCATGTGCCGAGGTATATCCCGGGTAGGAGTCTTCCAGCGCGGCACAACGCGCCTTGGACAGGCCGGGCACCTCTGCTGAAAGCTGGTCGAAGGCCAGCTGGTACGGGTCCGGGTGCGGTTTGCCGCGTTCGGTCATCTCTCCGGTCACGAGCAGCCGGAAGGTGCCCGCCGGGAGCTGCTCGGCGATGATCTGTGCCAGGAGGCGGGGAGACATGGTGACCATCGCGCAGGGAATTCCGGCCGTTGCCAGTTCTTCCAGGAGCTCGCGCGCGCCGGGGCGCCAGGGGACCTGCCGCCGAATGTGTACGGCCACAGCATCAGTGAGAGCCCCGATGACTCCCTCCACGGTGAGGCGCACCCCGGCCTGCTGGAGGCGCCGGGCCGAATACGGAAGCGCCTGCCCCACAGACTCGATGGCGTCCTCGTCGGTCCAGGTTCCGCCGTGCTGCCGCGCCAGGTCCTTCTCTGCCTGGATCCAGTACGGCTCGGTGTCCACGATCGTTCCGTCCAGGTCCCAGAACACGGCCTGCAGCGCAGGTGCGGGTCCGTCGGGCAGGACGGGAATTCCAGGCAGGGGCATAACGCCAGTCTACGGGGCGGGGCGCCGGATCCTCGCGCAGCGCCCGGGCTCCGGCGGCGCGCGGGACTGACAGTGCGCAGCGGGGGGGCATAAGGTGAAATCGTGAGTTATACCGAAAATGGCCCGGCAGCAGGCCTCCAGGACTTCTTCGCCGGTGGAACCGGTGAACGGGTAACCGTGATGCTGGCTGCCTTCGAAGGCTGGAATGACGCCGGAGAAGCGGCGTCGGACGCCCTGAACTTCCTGTCGCTGTACTGGGACAGCGAGAAGATCGCCGGGATCGACGCCGACGAGTACTACGACTTCCAGTTCACTCGTCCGGCGATCGAGCGCACCACCTCCGGCAAGCGGCGCATCAAGTGGCCCACCACACGGATTTCGCGTGCAGAAGTGCCCGGGTCCAACCTGGACCTCATCCTGGTAACCGGCGTCGAGCCGTCATACAAGTGGCGGGCGTACACGGCAGAGCTGATCGGGCTGGCCAAAGAACTCGACGTCGATTGCCTCGTGCTGGCAGGCGCGCTTCTGGCGGACGTGCCGCACACGCGGCCCATTCCCGTCACCGCAACCTGCGAGGAAGAGGACCTGCGCGCCCATCTCGATGTTGAACCGTCAGAGTACGAGGGCCCGATTGGCATTGTGGGAGTCCTGGCCGAGGTGGCCGCGCTGGCGGACATCCCCACGCTTTCACTCTGGGCAGCAGTACCCCACTACGTAGGCCAGCCGCCGTCGCCCAAGGCACAGCTGGCCCTGCTGCACCGGATCGAAGAGCTCCTGCAGGTTCCCGTGGACACGTCGGTGCTCACCGAGGAAGCGGAAGCCTGGGAACGCGGAGTGGATGAACTCGCCACCGAGGATCCGGAGATCGCCGCCTATGTCCGGCAGCTGGAAGAAGCGAAGGACACTGCCGAGCTTCCCGAGGCAACCGGCGAATCGATTGCCAGGGAGTTCGAGCGCTACCTGAAGCGACGCCGCCGGGACTAGCTGTGGCGCGGTGCCGCCCGGTTGCCGGCACCGCACCTTCGCTAGCGGAGGGTAATGCCCAGCAGGGCGTCGAAGGCAGCTGCGGCCAGGTCCGCCCCGGAGCCGGCTGATGCCGCCGGTTCGGAGAGTGGAAGGCGTGCGGCCCATTCATCGGCGGCGGCCAGTGCCGCCGGTGCGTTCAGGTCATCGGCGAGGCAGAGCCGGAAGCGGCTGAGGAGATCCTCGGCGGCCTGGACGTCGGTGAGGGCCAGAGCCTGGCGGTAACGGCTGAGCCGTTCCTCGGAGCGCGCCAGGTCCCCGGCCGTCCAGAACCAGTCCGAACGGTAGTGGTGTCCGGCCAGGGTGAGTCGGATAGCCGCCGGGTCGACTCCCTCGGCACGCAGTTTCGAGACCAGCACCAGGTTGCCCAGGGACTTGCTCATCTTTTCCCCGTCCAGCCCTACCATGCCTGCGTGGGCGTAGTGCTCGGCCAGGGGTTCACCCGAGCAGGCCCAGGCGTGTCCGGCGCTCATTTCGTGGTGCGGGAAGACGAGGTCCGATCCCCCCGCCTGCACCGTGAACGGCGCGGGCAGGAACCGTCGGGCGATGACTGAGCACTCAATGTGCCAGCCGGGCCGTCCGTCACCAAGGGCGCCGCCGGGCCACTGCGGTTCGCCCGGGCGGGCCACCCGCCACAACAGGGCATCCAGGGGATTGCGCTTGCCGGGACGTTCCGGGTCTCCGCCGCGTTCGGCAAACACGGGCATCATTTGTTCCGGGGTCAGGTTTGACACCTGTCCAAGCCACCACGCGTCGCTGCCGTCCGCGGGCATTGCCGCGGCGGCGTCGACGGAGAAGTACACATCGCCGTCGGGCTCCTGGCCGGTGCCGGGAACACGGTAGGCGATGCCCCGCTCCAGGAGGTCTTCAACCACCGGAACGATCCATTCGATCGATTCGACGGCGCCGATGTAGCTGCGCGGCGCCAGCACGTTGAGGGCTTCCATGTCTTCCCGGAAGAGCTGCGTCTGTTCCTTGGCCAGGATGGTCCAGTCAACACCGGTGGCGTTCGCGCGCTCCAGGAGCGGATCGTCGATGTCCGTGACGTTCTGCACGTAGTTCACGGTGTGACCGGCGTCCCGCCACTGGCGGTTCAGCAGGTCGAACGCTACGTAGGTTGCCGCATGGCCCATGTGGGTTGCGTCGTAGGGGGTAATTCCGCAGACATAAAGCCCGGCCTCGGGGCCCGGAGTCACGGGGACGGTGCGGCGCAGCGCTGTGTCGAAAAGGACCAGTTCCGGGGACTGGCCGGGCAGTTCGGGAAGGGGGCGGGAGTTCCAGGCGATCACGTATTCACTCTACTTACTTGGCAGGCTTGGTTCATTTCGCGGCGGACGGGGCCGGCGGTGTCAGGGCTGCAGGACGCCGAAGGCCAGGGCGATGTAAATCGCGACGCCGAGTCCGATGCGGTACCAGACGAACAGCTGGTAGCTGCGCGTGGAAACGTACCGCAGGAACCAGCCAATGATGACGAACCCAACAACAAAAGCCACGACGGTGGCCAGCGCGGTTTCGGCGCCGCCGTACGGGCCGGTATCGCCCCAGGACTTCGCCAGCTGGTAGAGGCCGCTGCCGAAGACGGCCGGTATAGCCAGGAGAAAGGCGTAGCGGGCTGCTGCTTCACGGGTGTAGCCCATGAGCAGGCCTGCCGTGATGGTTCCGCCCGAGCGGGAGACGCCCGGGATGAGGGCCAGTGCCTGGGCGAAGCCGTAGAGGATGCCGTGCTTGTAGGTGAGCTGGTCCAGCGTGCGCTGCTGCTTCCCGACGGCGTCCGCTACCGCCAGGATCACACCGAAGACGATGAGCATGGTCGCGACGATCCACAGGCTGCGGAAGGTTGATTCAATCTGGTCCTGGAACAGGAGGCCAAGGATCACAATGGGCAGGGTTCCCACGATGATCAGCCAGCCCATCCGGGCATCGGGGTCTGAGCGGGGCACCCGTCCGGCGAGGGAGCCGAACCAGGCCTTGACGATCCGGACAATGTCTTTCCAGAAGTACACGGCCACGGCGGTCTCCGTGCCCAGCTGGGTAATAGCCGTGAAGGCCGCCCCCGGGTCCTGGGCTCCGGGAAGGAGTTCCCCGGCGATGCGCAGGTGGGCGCTGGAGGAAATCGGCAGGAACTCTGTCAGGCCTTGCAGAAAGCCCAGAAAAATTGCTTCGAACCAGTTCACCCTACGACTCTAGGGCACACCCGGCCCACGTTCCGCCAGGCAGGGCCGCGGCCGGTGCCGGCTAGCGGTCGCTCCGCGTGTGCGGGTAGGGGGACCGGCTGCCGGCCGTGCCGTCCTCGGCATCATCCGGCTCGGAGCCGTACGCCACGCCGTCGACGCCGAAGTCCGGTCTGCGCAGGAGCTCCTCGTCCTCGTCCAGCAGGTCCTCGTCGACTTCTTCTTCGTCGTCGTAGATCTCCAGCGGAGTCACCTCGCCGTAGGCGTCGTACAGGACCTCCTCGTAGACTTCGAACGCGTCGGCGATGGCCAGGTACGCGTCCTCTACGGCCGGATCCTTTTCTCCGCGGCGTGCGGCGGCAGCAGCGAGGTGCTCTTCGAAGGCAGCGACCAGGGACTGGAGTGCAACGCGCGGATCTATGGTCATGGACTAGACGTTAGCCCCAAAGGAGGCAAAATGGGATGGAAATGCGAGAACAAATTCTGAGACCGGACGTCTCGTTCAAGACCGCTCCCGCCAAGGACTATGAGTATCTGGTCCTCTCCGTAGGGCCCCATGAGTCGCTTCCCGATGCCCGGAGGCTCATCACAGACCACGCCGAATACGGCAAGTGGGAACTGCAGCGAACCCGCATTTACCGCGGAGGTACCCACCGGTACTGGCTGCGGCGCAAGATCATGCGGGTAACGCGCACCGCCTAGCGCACGTACTGTGCAGGCTACTGTCCGTCCACCGGCCCCAGTACTGCCCTGGCCATCGAGTCATGGGCCGAGTCTTCGCTGGAGGGATGGAACATTCCGGCGAGGACATCGCGGTAGAGGCGTTCGATCTCGCTGCCCCTGAAGTAGCCTGCTCCCCCGGCCACCTGCATGGCTGTCTCCACGATGCCGCGGGCGGTGTCGGTGGTTCGCAGTTTGAGGCCGGAGAGCCGCGGGAACCAGAAGGGGCCGTGGTCGGTACCGGACTCAAGGTCGCGTGCCACGGCGTCGAGCTGGAGGATCGCCCCGTCGAGGCGGATGGCGGCGTCGGCCACCCGCCAGCGCGTGTGCGGATCGAGGGACGCGGGCTCACCCTGGACGCGCCGCTTCCCCGCGGCCTCTGCGGCCAGGTCCAGCGCGCGCCCGGCAAGCCCTGCGTAGACGGCGGAAAGCAGGGTTTCGAAGAGGCTGAAAATACCGAACACAAAGGCATCCGCATGCGGTCCAACGGGAGTGTGCCGCACTATCCGCGCGGCCGGAACCACGGCCTCCTCCAGCAGGGTGGTCCGGGACTGGGAGGCGCGCATTCCCATGGTGTTCCAGTCGTCTAGCGCGCTGATGCCTGCCGTGCTGCGGTCCGCGAAGCCGAAAACCAGCCGCGGTTCCTCCTCACTGGAACTGTCCTTGCCGAAGATGCCCAGCCTGGTCCAGGCCGGGGACAGGCTGGTGAAGATCTTGCGGCCGGTAAACGCGTACCCGCCGCCGTCCTGCGGGACGGCGGCGGTCTTCGAGTCGAAGAGGACCGCCGGGTTGCCGGGTTCGGAAATGCCGAACGCGAACAGTTCCCCCTGGGCGGCTTCCTCGAGGACGAAGGAGAGCGAGTCATCCCCGCCGCGTGCCAGCAGGTGGGCGACGCCGCACCAGACCAGGTGCATGTTCACGGCCAGCGCGGTGGCCGGGGCCGCAGACGCCAGCCGGCGCTGGCACTTCACGACGGCGGGAATGTCCAGGCCGGACCCGCCCTGCTCCACCGGGGTGAACAGCGCCAGGTAGCCTGCGCTGCGGAGGTCGTCCAGGTCCTCGGCAAAGAAGGAGTTGTCCCGGTCATAGCGTGCTGCACGTCCGCGCAGCGTCTCCAGGAGGTCCGGCGGCAGGATTTCTTCAGGGGACGTCAAAGCAGCTTCCTTTCAGTTGGCGGGGGCCGGGCCGGAACCTACGATCCGCGCAGCAGCCGGCCCAGGACGCGGGTTCCGAACCTGAGGGACTCAACCGGGACACGCTCGTCCACGCCGTGGAACATGCCCGTAAAGTCCAGGTCCTCGGGCAGGCGCAGCGGCGCGAAACCGTAGCCGGTGATGCCCAGCCGGGACAGCGACTTGTTGTCGGTGCCGCCGGAGAGCGTGTACGGGAGTACCGGAGCGCCGGGATCTTCGGCCTGGAGTGCTGCCACCATCGAGTCGACGAGGTTCCCGGTGAAGGGAACTTCAAGTGAAACGTCCTTGTGTTCGTAGCTTACGTCTATGCCCTCGCCCGCCAGCGACTTCACGATTTCCAGCAGCTGTTCCTCCTGGCCGGGAAGGGTTCGGGCGTCGATGAACGCTTCTGCCGTGCCCGGAATGACGTTGTGCTTGTAGCCGGCTTCCAGGAGCGTCGGGTTGGCGGTGTTCTGCAGCGTCGCGCCCACAAAACGGGCAACCGTGCCCAGTTCGGCCAGGAGCTTCTCCGGATTCTCCGGATCGAATTCGACGCCGGTGAGTTCGGTGACCCCGTCAAGGAACGCACGGGTGGTATCCGTCAGTTCGATAGGCCACTCATAGGAGCCGATGCGTGAGACGGCGCCGGCCAGGCGGGTAACCGCATTGTCCGTGTTGATCTGGGAACCGTGCCCGGCCCTCCCATGTGCCTTGAGGCGCAGCCAGGAGATTCCCTTCTCCGCGGTCTGCAGGAGGTAGGTGCGGCGTCCGCCAATGGTCGCCGAGAACCCTCCCACTTCGGAAATGGCTTCGCTGGCGCCTTCGAACAGCTCAGGCCGGTTTTCGACGGCCCATCCGGCTCCATAGCTGCCGCCGGCTTCCTCATCGGCGAAGAAGGCGAAGATGATGTCCCGGCGGGGCCGGGTTCCGGTGCGTGCCATCTCCCGCATGACCGCCAGGATCATGGCGTCCATGTCCTTCATGTCCACCGCGCCGCGGCCCCAGATCAGTCCGTCCAGTTCCTCGCCGCTGAACGGGTCCACACTCCAGTCCTGCTTCTGCGCCGGCACTACGTCCAGGTGCCCGTGGACCACCAGTGCGGGCAGCGAAGAGTCCGTGCCGGCCATCCGGGTGACAACGGATGCGCGTCCGGGCGCGGATTGGAAGACGTCGGCTTCGAGGCCCACCTCTTCGATGAGGGCGGCAACGTACTCTGCCGCCTTGCGCTCGCCCGGCCCGGACCCGTCGCCGTAGTTGGAGGTGTCGATGCGGATCAGGTCCCGGCAGATGCGGGCGACTTCGTCTTCGGCGCGGATGCTCATGGGGCTCTCTCCTTGCTGGGCAGCTTTACGGCCCAGCCTAGCCACCTTGGACCGTTTCGGCGGATCTTTGTTCCGGCCCATGTCCCGTAACACTCGGGCCCGAAATGCCCGATTCGTTGTTCTCGTGGAAACCGTGTTAGAGTTTTTCTCGTTGCAAACGAAGAAACGGAATAAAAAACGCTCTTCGGAAGACACCTAAGCGCGGGTGGCGGAATGGCAGACGCGCTAGCTTGAGGTGCTAGTCCTCTTATTGAGGGTGGGGGTTCAAGTCCCCCTCCGCGCACAACTGATGGTCCTCACATCAACGAACACCCCGGTCCCTGGACCGGGGTGTTTTTGTTTCCCCGACGTCCTTCCGTTACTGGTGTGTATCTGCTTCCAACAACCTCGCCCGCCTGCTGCTGTGGCCCGGACCCGCGGTTGATACCCTCGCACTATGGACGGCAGCGGGTTACTGAACGTCATACTGGTGCTCTTCTTCATCCTGCTTGGTGGTTTGTTTGCGGGCGCGGAGATGGCACTTGTGTCCCTGCGAGAGGGACAGATCCTCCGCTTGGAGGCTTCCGGGCGCAGGGGCGCCAAAATCGCAGCCCTGGCCCGCAACCCGAACCTGTTCCTGTCAGCGATCCAGATCGGCGTGACCCTCTCCGGCTTCTTCTCAGCTGCATACGGGGCCTCCGCCCTTGCCCCTGCCGTGTCCCCCGTGCTGGAAGGCTGGGGGCTGAACGCCGCAGCAGCGCAGACGTCGGCGTTCATTGCCATGACCCTGGTTGTTGCCTACCTGTCCCTGGTGTTCTCGGAGCTTGTACCCAAACGTCTTGCGATGCAGAACGCCGAAGGATTTGTCCGGGCCCTTGCCCCGCCGCTTTCGGTGTTTGCCGCCGTGATGCGTCCGGTCATCAAGCTGCTCTCAGTCTCGACCAACGGCGTCGTACGTGCCCTGGGCGGTGACCCTAACCTGAAGAGCGTTCCGATCTCCCAGCAGGAGCTCCTGGAGATGGTGAAGGCGAGTCCGGTCCTGGCCGATGAGAGCCGGAGCATCCTCGCTGACGTTTTCGGGGCCGGCCAGCGGCTGCTGCAGGAGGTGATGCGGCCCCGGCCGCAGGTCCGGTTTCTCCAGGCCAGCCTGAGCGTGGCAGAGGCGCGAGCAGCAGTCCATCTCCTGCCCTACTCGCGGTATCCGGTGATTGCTGACTCGCCGGACGATGTCCTGGGCTTCGTCCACGTCCGGGACCTGCTTGGCCAGGACCCGGTGGCTGCCGGGCAGACCCGGCTCAGCGCGATCCTGCGTCCAATCCTCTTCCTCCCCGGCACCGCCACCGTACTGCCCACCCTGACCCGGATGCGCAGGGAGAACAGCCACATCGCCGTCGTTGCTGACGAATACGGCGGAACCGACGGGATAGTTACCCTCGAGGACCTCGTAGAGGAACTGGTCGGTGAAATCTACGACGAATATGACACGGGCAAGGACCCGGAGGACCAGCACCGGGCAATGGAGGGCGAACTGGTTGTTGACGGAGGCCTGATCCTGCAGGAGTTCGACCGGCTTACCGGAATCCAGCTGCCTGAAGGGCAGTATGAGACCGTGGCGGGCTACATTCTGGACCGGCTGGGGCGGATGGCGGTGCCGTCGGATACCGTGGCGGCGCCCGGCGGCAGGCTCCGGGTCCTTGAGGTTGAGCACCACCGGATCCGTTCGGTTCGGGTGATTCCCGACGCCGGTGCAGGCTAGCCGCGCCTGTTCCGCACCACCGGGACACGCGGCGATTCAGGATGCGGGGAGGGTAAATGTCCCCGGTGCATTGCAGGGCGGCAGACTGCGGGCGCAGAATACCGGGCATGAGTGCACCCGGAACAGGCGAGGGGAAGACTGCCAGCGGCGTGCCGCAGTCCGGCAGCGGTCCGCAGCTGAAGCGGGTGATGGGCACCAAGCTCCTGCTGCTGTTTATTATCGGTGACATCCTTGGCACCGGTGTGTATGCCCTGACCGGGCGGATCGCCGGCGAGATCGGCGGGGCCGCCTGGGCGCCCATTCTCATCGCCTTCGCCGTGGCTACCATTACTGCACTTTCCTACCTGGAACTGGTCACCAAGTATCCGCAGGCGGCAGGCGCGGCGCTCTACACGCACAAGGCCTTCGGAATCCACTTCGTCACCTTCCTCGTGACCTTCGCGGTCCTGTGCTCCGGGATTACTTCGGCGTCTACGGCAGCGAAGTTCCTGGCCGAGAACTTCCTGGTTGGCTTCGGCCTCGGCTGGGGACAGTTCGGCGTCACGGCGATCGCCGTCGGGTTCATGGTCCTGCTGGCCCTGATCAACCTGCGCGGGGTGGGCGAAAGCATCAAGTTCAATGTGTTCCTCACCGTCGTCGAGCTCACCGGACTGCTGATTGTGATTGGCATCGGCTTCTGGGCCATGGGGCAGGGCAACGTGGACTTTTCCCGCACGGTGGTCTTTGAGACGGAGAGCGGCAAGTCGATTTTCCTGGCCTTGACGGCAGCGACGTCCCTCGCCTTCTTCTCGATGGTCGGATTCGAAGACAGCGTGAACATGGCGGAAGAAACAAGGGATCCGGCACGCATCTTTCCCAAGGTGATGCTCACGGGACTGGGGATCACGGTGTTCATCTACCTGCTGGTCTCCGTGGCCGCCGTGGCAGTCGTCCCGGTGGGACAGCTTGCCGAAAGCCAGACGCCCCTGCTCGAGGTGGTGCAGGCAGGTGCCCCCGACTTCCCCATTGACGTCTTCTATCCGTTCCTGTCCATCTTCGCGGTCGCGAATACGGCGCTGATCAACATGCTCATGGCCAGCCGCCTGCTCTACGGGATGTCCAAGCAGGAGGTCCTGCCGCGCCCCCTGGCGCTGGTCCTGCCCGGCCGCCGGACACCGTGGGCCTCGATTGTGTCCACTACGCTGATCGCCGTCGGCGTTATTGTCCTGGTGACCAACGCCATGGGACCGGATACCGTTTCAGCCCTTGGCGGCACCACTGCCCTGCTGCTGCTGTGCGTCTTCACCGTGGTGAATGTTGCCTGCCTCGTTTTGCGGAAGTCTCCGCCGGACCCCGTGGAGGGCGAGGACGTGGAGGACGGTGGCGCCGGACGGAAGACGTTCCGCTCCCCCGGCATCATGCCCTGGATCGGCGCGCTGAGCTGCGCGTTCCTGGTTGGGCCATGGGCCCAGGACCCCATTGAGTATTCAATTGCGGGAATCCTGCTCGCGATTGGCGTGGTGCTGTGGTTCTTCACCTGGCTCTGGAACCGCGGAGTCAAGGCCAAGCGCACCCGCTTTACAGACCCGGAGGAGCTCCATGGCTAGCGTGATTGTTGGATACGTCCCCGCGCCGGAAGGCGCCGCAGCCCTGGACCACGCCCGCCGCGAGGCCGACCTTTCCAAGAACAGGCTGGTGATCGTCAGCGTCCGCACAACGGGGCGGGGACTTGGCCACGGGCACGGCCACGAAGACGCCTCGGATGAACTCGAGAGGATTGCCGGTGAACTCGAAGCCTCGGGCTCGGACTTTATGGTGATTCATCCGGAGGGCGACTACGACCCGGCGGACGAGATTCTCTCCGCGGCCGCCCTGAACGACGGCCAGCTGATCGTCGTCGGTCTGCGCCACCGCACACCGGTGGGAAAGCTCATCCTGGGCAGCACCGCCCAGCGGGTGCTGCTGGAGGCGCCCTGCCCGGTGCTCTGCGTCAAGGCCGGGCAGTAGCGCCCAGCCCGGCAGCTACCGCCTCGATGCCGGTCCGGGTTTCCTCGAAGGACGTGGAGAGCGGTGAGAGGCCCAGCCGGATGCCGTTCGGATTCCGGTAGTCCGGAATCACGCCCTGCTCCCACAGGCGGGCAGTAACGTCCCGGGACAGCGGATGGTCAATGGTGATGTGGCTGCCGCGCAGGGCCGGGTCCCGGGGAGACGCGAGGACGGCCCCCAGCGGGGCAAGGAGTTCGTCAAAGGCTTCGACGGCGAAGGACGTTAGCTGCACGGACTTCTGCCGCACTGCGTCCATGCCGGCTTCGGCAATGAGCCCAATCATGTCCTGCATGGCGAGCATGCCCAGGATGGGCGGCGTTCCGGAGACAACCCGCTGGATGCCGGCTGCGGGAACGAACTCCCGGCCCATGCCGAAGGGATCCCCCGCCCCGAGCCAGCCGCGGATGGGCTGGTTGAAGTCCGCCAGGTGACGGGAGGCGACGTAGGCCCATGCGGGAGCTCCGGGGCCGCCGTTCAGGTATTTGTAGCTGCAGCCGGCCGCGTAATCAACATTCCAGGCATCCAGTTCGGCGGGCACGGAACCGGCGGAGTGGCACAGGTCCCAGAGGACCCGTCCCCCGGCGCGGTGGACCACGTCGGTGATCGCAGGGACGTCTGCGGCGAACCCGGAACGGTAGGCAACGTGGCTGAGCACCACAAGCGCGGTCTGCGGGCCCACGGCACTGGCTACCGCTTCCGGGGTGACGCCGCCGTCGTACTCCGCCTCGACCCAGCGAAGGGTCATGCCGCATTCTGCTGCGATGCCCTCCATGACGTAGCGGTCCGTGGGGAAGTTGTCCCGGTCCAGGACAATTTCATTCCGGACCCCGTCGCCTGAGACGGCTGCCACCGCAGCGCGGGCCAGCTTGTAGAGCAGGACGGTGGTTGAATCGGCGACCACACATTGTCCGGCCGCCGCGCCGAGCACGTGCTCCCCCAGCTGGTCACCGATCTGCCGGGGAAGCGCGAGCCAGCCCTCGTCCCAGCCCCGGATGAGGCGGCCGCCCCACTGGTGGCGCACAAAGTCGTTCAGGCGCTCTAGGGTGGCGGCCAGCGGCCGGCCGAGTGAGTTGCCGTCCAGATAGGCCGGAACACCGGCGTCGTCGTGGCCCAGGAACCGCTTCCGCAGTCCGGCCAGCGGATCAGCGGAGTCGAGTTCCCGGGCACGGACAGACAGGCGCGAAGTTGTTTCCATGGCGGGAACTTTAGCAGCGGCTCCTAGGCTCCGGCGGGTTGTGTCCCGGCGTCCAGCGGACGTGCCCAGCCGTGGAAGTGGCGGCGCCGGCTGCGCTGGTTCCACCCGGCGAAGGTGGTGGTACCGCGCTCCCCCGGGCTGCCGGATTCGGAGATGCGGATGCTGACCGTTGCCGGCAGGAAGACCGGTGATTCAAACTCGATGTTCCACTCGAACGGTTCCTGCATGGCGGGGCCCGTTTCACCTACTACCCGCGAAGCCATGTACATGCCGTGGGCAATCGAACGCTTCAGGCCCAGGGCCTTGGCCGAGAGCGCACTGAGGTGGATCGGGTTGAAGTCGCCGGAAACGCGGGCGTAGTTGCGTCCCGCGTCCGGGCCCAGCCGCCATTGGGCAGTGGGATTCGGCGGGACGAACTCCGGCCGGGGACCCGGAGCAGCAGGACGGTCGAACCGCGGAAGGAAGACTCCCTTGGCCAGGTAGACCGAACGCCCCGTCCATACCAGTTCATCCCCGGAACGGACCTCGGCAACCAGATCTACCTGCGTGCCGGCACGGTGGCCGGCGAGGTTCTCCGCCCACGCCGTCACGGACAGCGGTTCAGCGTAGTGGATGGGCCGCAGGTGCTGCACCTCGTTGCGCAGGTGGACCAGGCCCAGCAGCGGCAGCGGGAAGTCCTCCCGGGCCATCACGCTCATCGCAACCGGAAATGCAAACGTGTGCACGTAGCCCGAGGGCAGGGTGTCCTGTGCGCTGTGCAGGACCAGCCGCTGGAAATTGGTCAGGTTCTCCAGGTCAACCCGGGCCCGCTGCACGGTGTGCCGGGCGGACGGAAGGGTCTTCGGTGCTGCGGCGGAGGAAAGGCGGCTGCGCGCGGCGTTCGATGCAGCGGTGAGGTACAGCCGTCCAAGCGCCGGTATGGCTTCGAGTTCCTGGACGCTCATGCCCCCACCATATTCTGTCCGCACACCCGCAGCACCTGGCCATTGACGCCTGCTGCGGCGTCGGAGGCGAGGAACGCAATGGCCTCGGCAACGTCAACCGGCTTGCCGCCCTGCTGCAGGCTCGAAAGCCGCCGTGCAACCTGGCGGGTCAGCGCAGGCATCCGGGCCGTCATGTCCGTTTCAATGAACCCGGGGGCGACGGCGTTGATGGATCCGCCGCGCGGCGCGAGCAGCGCAGCCGTGGCCCGCACCATGCCGATGATCCCGGCCTTGGACGCAGCGTAGTTGGTCTGTCCGCGGTTTCCCGCGATGCCGCTGGTGGAAGCCAGGGAGACGATCCGCCCATCGGGGCTGAAGGTCTCCGATTCCAGGAAACGCTCGTTCATCCGCAGCTGTGAGGCGACATTCACGGCAATGACGGAGTCCCAGCGGGACGCATCCATGTTGGCCAGCAGCTTGTCCCGCGTGATACCGGCGTTGTGGATGACAATGTCCAGCTTGCCGTAGCGCTCGGCGGCATGGGCCAGGATCCTGTCCGCCGCGTCGTCGCGGGTGATGTCCACCTGCAGTGCGGTGCCGTGGATTTCATTTGCGACGGCGGCAAGCTGCTCACCGGCGGCCGGCACGTCCACCACAATCACGTTGGCGCCTTCGCGGTGGAGGACGCGGGCAATCGAGGCGCCGATGCCGCGTGCGGCACCGGTGACGACGGCGGTCTTGCCCGCCAGTGAGGCGTTCCAGTCCTCCGGCAGCTGCCCGGCGTCGGACCCGACGGTGATGAACTGGCCGCTGACGTAGGCACTGCGTCCCGAGAGCAGGAAGTGCAGGGCGGCAGCAACGGACGGTGCCGCCGCTCCGGTCCCGTTGGCCAGCACGATTCCGTTGGCGGTCGCACCGCCGCGCAGCTCGTGGGCCAGCGAACGCAGCGTGCCGTCTACGCCCTGGCGCGCGGCGGCCGCGGCAGGATCCTGGGCCTCGGAGGCCGGACGGGAGACGGTGACCACCCGTCCGCCCGGTGCCAGGTCCCGCAGGCTGGCTCCGGCGTCCAGGCTGACGGCGCCCAGGTCTTCGGGACCAGAGGCTTCGTCAAGCACCATCAGGATGGCACCGAGCTTCTCCTTGGGCGTCGCGTGCCTCCGCACGTCCTGCTGCCAGGAGAGCAGCAGCGACGCCAGGGTGTCTGCGCTTTCGCCCTTTCCCAGGACCAGGACCGGGCCCGGAACCAGCGGCTTGGACGGATCGAAGCGGCGCAGCACGGCGGGACGGGGCAGGCCGAGCTTCTTGGCAATCTCCTTGGTGATGCCTGAATTGACGAGGGTCAGGTAGGTATCCGTCATGGTCAGCGTGCCTCCAGGATCGCTACGAGGCCCTGGCCGCCGGCAGCGCAGACGGAGATCAGGCCGCGGCCGGAACCCTTTTCGGCGAGCATCTTGGCAAGGGAAGCAACAATGCGCCCGCCGGTTGCGGCAAACGGGTGGCCGGCGGCAAGGGAAGAGCCATTGACATTGAGCTTGCTTCGGTCGATGCTGCCCAGCGGTCCCTCGAGTCCAAGGCGGGTGCGGCAGAACTCGTCGTCCTCCCAGGCGGCGAGCGTGCTCAGGACCGTGCCGGCAAAAGCTTCGTGGATCTCGAAGAAGTCGAAGTCGGCGAAGGTCAGGCCGTTTCGTGCCAGCAGGCGCGGTACTGCAAAGGCGGGTGCCATCAGCAGGCCGTCGCGGCCATGGACGAAGTCCACGGCGCCGGCTTCCGCATCGACGATGTTCGCGAGCATGGGCAGGTCATTGGCCCGTGCATAGTCCTCGGAACCGAGCAGGACCACGGAGGCCCCGTCGGTTAGCGGCGTTGAGTTGCCGGCCGTCATGGTGGCTTCGTCGCCCAGGGAGCGGCCGAAGACCGGCTTGAGCTTGGCGAGCTTCTCCAGCGAGGCGTCAGCGCGGAGGTTCGAGTCCCGGGACAGGCCGCGGTAGGGGGTGATCAGGTCATCGAAGAAACCGCGGTCGTAGGCGGCAGCAAGGTTGCGGTGGCTGTTGTAGGCCAGCTCGTCCTGGCTTTCGCGGGTGATCTTCCACTGGGCGGTGGTCAGCGCCTGGTGCTCCCCCATGGAGAGGCCGGTGCGCGGCTCACCCGTGGTGGGTGCGTTCGGTGCCAGGTCCCGGGGGCGGATCTTCGCGATGGCAGCGAGCTTTTGCTTGGTGGACCGTGCGCGGGACAGGTCCAGCAGTGCGCGGCGCAGGCCTTCGCTCACGGCAATCGGGGCATCCGAGGCGGAGTCCACGCCGCCGGCAATTCCGGATTCGAGCTGGCCCAGCTTGATCTTGTTGGCGAGGGAGACGACGGTTTCGAGTCCGGTGGCGCAGGCCTGCTGGACGTCGTAGGCCGGGGTTTCGGGCGAAAGGGCAGATCCGAGGACGGCCTCACGGGTGAGGTTGAAGTCACGGGAGTGCTTCAGGACAGCACCGGCAGCGACGGCGCCGATTCTCTCATCCTGCAGTCCGAAACGTGCCACGAGTCCGTCCAGCGCAGCGGTCAGCATGTCCTGGTTGGAGCTGTGTGCGTAGGCGCCGCCGGAGCGCGCGAAGGGGATGCGGTTGCCGCCAATAACGACGGCGTTGCGGACGGCGGGTCCGGCGCCGGGGGCGGGTGCCGGGGCGGACGTGGATTGTGCAGCCATTCGAGCGTCTCCTTGGGGGATCAATATGTGACAGGAATTACTGTAACCCACCGTACC
The DNA here is from genome assembly GCF_051337705.1 of Arthrobacter sp. IK3. Taxonomy (NCBI): domain Bacteria; kingdom Bacillati; phylum Actinomycetota; class Actinomycetes; order Micrococcales; family Micrococcaceae; genus Arthrobacter; species Arthrobacter sp. IK3. Next base: position 53,321 of record NZ_JBPPSW010000005.1, read on the forward strand.
TGATACGCTGGGTATCGTGAACATGGCAGTGAAACAAGACACACCCTCCCCGGACGGGCGCTCCGTCCGCTGGGAGGCGCACCGCATCGAACGCCGCAGTGCCTTGATTAAGGCCGCCCGCCGTGCAGTCCACACGCTGGGTGCGCAGGCTTCCATGGAGGAAATTGCCGCAGCTTCCGGAACCTCCAAGTCTGTGTACTACCGGTACTTCGGAGACAAATCCGGGCTGCAGCAGGCCATGGGCGAGGTGGTCATCAACCAGATGCAGGACAAAATCCTGGCTGCCGGCCGCAGTGCGGACTCCCCGCGGTCCGGACTCCGGGCGATGGTCTCCGCTTACCTCCAGATGGCACAGACCTCCCCCAACGTGTACGCCTTCGTCACCGGCAGCGCGGGAGAAGCCCCCGGCACGAGCGAGCCGGGCGTCGCCGTCGCGCTCTCCGATTTCTTCGCCAACATCAGCGCAATGATGGACCACGCCGTGCAGGCATATCTTGAGGGCCACGGAACCCGTTCCCTGACCCAGGCCGCCGCCGCCTTCTGGCCCAGCGCCGCGCTCGGCATGGTCCGGGCCGCCGGTGAGCGCTGGCTTGCCGCGCCTGCCCAGGACCGGCCTTCCGAAGCCGAGATGACGGACCAGCTCACCGCCTGGCTGTTTGACGGAATCGGCTGGGACTCCCCCGGCCGCCAGGCCCGCGAAACCTCTTCACCCACCACTGCGCCCGGAAGCAGCGGAATATCCTCCGCAGCGCCGAACGCCGACCAGTAAGGACACGCAATGACGCAATCAGTCTCTACCCCGCAGCGCCAGCTTCCCGCCAGCACCGTCATCCGCGAAGACGACTCGGCAACGGTCAACGTCGAAGCGCTGGGCCGCACCCTGCTGGGCAAGTGGCATGACATTCGCCTTCAGGCGCGCAGGCTGGCCGGAACGGAAGAGCTGCACACCCCCGCCGGGCTCTCCCACACCGGGCACCGCCTCCGCGTCATGGACCAGCTCAAGGTACTGGTGGACGCGGACGCCGTGCACCGGGCCTTCCCCGCTTACGTAGGCGGGCAGGACAACCACGGCGGCAACATTGCCGGGTTCGAAGAACTTGTGGTGGCCGATCCCTCCCTTCAGATCAAGGCAGGCGTCCAGTGGGGCCTCTTCGGCTCCGCAGTCCTGCACCTGGGCAACCGTGAGCACCATGAAAAGTGGCTTCCGGGCATCATGAGCCTGGAGATCCCCGGCTGCTTCGCCATGACGGAGACCGGGCACGGCTCGGACGTTTCCAGCATCGCCACCACCGCCGAATACGATGAGGCGGCGCAGGAATTCATCATCAATACACCGTTCCGGGCGGCCTGGAAGGACTACATCGGCAACGCCGCCGTGAACGGCAAGGCTGCCGTCGTCTTCGCACACCTCATCACCAGGGGCGTGGACCACGGCGTGCATGCGTTCTATGTTCCGCTCCGCGACGAAAACGGCTTCCTGCCCGGAGTCGGCGGCGAGGATGACGGCGTCAAGGGCGGCCTGAACGGGATCGACAACGGCCGGCTGCACTTCTCCAACGTGCGGATCCCGCGCACCAACCTCCTGAACCGCTACGGTGACGTTGCGGAGGACGGCACCTACACCTCCTCCATCGAGAGCCCGGGACGCCGTTTCTTCACGATGATCGGCACCCTGGTCCAGGGCAGGGTCTCCCTGGACGGTGCCGCCGTGGCTGCGTCCAAGCTGGGCCTGAACATCGCCATCAAGTACGCCACCGAACGCCGGCAGTTCAACGGTGCCTCCGACACGGTCGAAGAAGTACTGATGGACTACCAGCAGCACCAGCGCCGCCTGCTCCCCCTGCTGGCCACGACGTACGCCGCCTCCTTCGCCCACGATGAGCTGCTGTCAAAGTTCGACGACGTGTTCTCCGGTGCGGATGACACGGACGAGAACCGCCAGGACCTTGAGACCCTCGCCGCTGCGCTGAAGTCACTGTCAACCTGGCATGCACTGGACACCCTGCAGGAGTGCCGCGAGGCAACCGGCGGCGCCGGCTTCCTGGCGGAGAACCGGCTCACCGCGCTGCGCTCGGACCTGGACATCTACGTCACGTTCGAAGGCGACAACACGGTGCTGCTGCAGCTGGTCGCCAAGCGGCTCCTCGCAGACTACGCCAGGGAATTCCAGGGTGCCGACTTTGGGGTCCTGGCCCGCTACGTCGTGGGCCAGGCCACCGAACGCACGGTCCACCGCTCCGGCCTGCGCCAGATTGTGCAGACCGTCGCGGACACCGGATCCGAGAAGAAATCCGCCATCGCCCTGCGGGATCCACGGACCCAGCACGACCTGCTGGCAGACCGGGTGGCCACCATGGTTGCCGAGGTTGCCGGTGAACTGCAGAAGGCCCGCAAGCTGCCCAAGGCTGAAGCCGCCGCAGTGTTCAACCGGAACCAGCATGACCTCATCGAAGCCGCCCGCGCGCACGCCGAACTGCTGCAGTGGGAGGCCTTCACCCGCGGCCTGGAGCGCATCGAGGACAAAGGGACCCGGCAGGTTGTTACCTGGCTGCGTGACCTCTTCGGGCTGGGGCTGATCGAGAAGAACCTGGCCTGGTACCTGATGCACGGCCGGCTCTCCTCGCAGCGCGCCCGCACGCTTGGGGAGTACATCAACCGGCTGCTCGCCAAGATCCGACCGCACGCCATGGACCTGGTGGACGCCTTTGGCTACGGTCCGGAACACCTCCGGGCAGCCATCGCCAGCGGTGCGGAAAAGCAGCGTCAGGACGAATCGATGGAGTACCAGCGGCTGCTCCGCGCCTCGGGTGCCGCTCCGGTGGACGAAAAGATCCTGATCCAGCGCCGCAAGCAGGCTGCGAAGGGCAAGCGGTAACACCGCAGGACCCGCACTGAGCGGCGAAGGGCCCGGCACCGGTGGACTCCGGTGCCGGGCCCTTCGCCGTGCCCACGGTCCCTACGGAAGGACCGAGCGGTACACCTGCAGCGTCGCTTCGGCGATGGCGTCCCAGGAAAAGTGGTCAGCGGCGCGCCGCCTGCCTGCCTTCCCCATCTGCCGCGCCCGGTCCGGGTCGGAAACGAGCACGGTCACAGCGGCGGCGAAATCACGGACGAACTTTTCCGGATCCAGCGGCGTGCCGGTACCGTCCTGCACCTGTTCGAGGGGCACCAGAAGGCCGGTGACGCCGTCGTCCACCACCTCCGGAATGCCGCCGGTGGCACTGGCAACCACCGCCGTGCCGCACGCCATCGCCTCCAGGTTAACGATCCCGAGCGGCTCGTAGATGGAGGGGCAGGCGAAGACCGTGGCGGAGCTGAGCACCTTGATCAGCTCCGTGCGCGGCAGCATCCGTTCAATCACGACGACGCCGGTGCGCGAGCTTCTCAGCTCACCGATCAGTGCGGCCGTCTCGGCGGCGAGTTCCGGAGTGTCCGCCGCCCCGAGGCAGAGAACGAGCTGGACCTCCGGCGGCAGCAGCGCCGCCGCCCGGAGCAGGTACGGAACACCCTTCTGCCGGGTGTTGCGGCCAACGAACACTACTGATGGGGCATCCGGATCGATGCCAAGCGCCCGCAGGCCGTCCGGATCCTCATCCGGATGCCAGGCCTCGGTATCGATCCCGTTGTGGACAACGCGGACCTTTCCGGGGGTGACTTCCGGGTAGGCCCGCAGGATGTCCTTCCGCATCCCTTCGGACACGGCGATGATGGCGGAGGCGGCGTCGTACGCGGTTTTCTCGACCCAGGAGGAGAGGGCGTATCCGCCGCCAAGCTGCTCGGACTTCCACGGGCGCAGCGGCTCCAGGCTGTGGGCACTGAGGACGTGCGGAACACCGTAGAGCAGTGAGCCCAGATGGCCCGCCATGTTGGCGTACCAGGTATGCGAGTGGATGAGGTCTGTTCCGTCGAGCCCCTGAAGCATGTCCAGGTCCGTCCCCAGGGTCTGCACTGCGGGGTTGGCGGCCCCCAGGTTGGCAGGAACCGGATAGGCCTGCACGCGGGCGCCGTGGTAATCAGCCTCCCGCGGCGCACCGAAACAGTGAACCCGCAGGTCAGCCCGGGAGGCCAGGACACGGCTCAGTTCCGCCACATGCACTCCGGCACCCCCGTAGATGTCCGGAGGGAATTCCTTGGAAACGATATCTACTCGCACTTGTTCAACGTAGTGCACTTTCGCCGCAGTGATCTAGTGTGTTTGTCAGCAGGCTTCCCAGTCAGCACGGCTTAACCTATTTCCCGGCACCCGGGAGCAGTCAGGAGCAGACCCATGGCACCGAAGAAAGTCCTGTCCGTCGTCCTCGCCGGCGGCGAAGGTAAGCGGTTGATGCCGCTGACCGCCGACCGGGCCAAACCTGCGGTGCCCTTCGCCGGCAAATACCGGCTGATCGACTTCGCCCTCTCCAACCTGGTCAACTCCGGTTACCTGCAGATCGTGGTGCTGACGCAGTACAAGTCCCACAGCCTGGACCGCCACATCTCCGAGACCTGGCGCCTGTCCACCCAGCTGCAGAACTACGTCGCTTCGGTCCCGGCCCAGCAGCGGGTCGGCAAGAGCTGGTTCCTTGGCAGTGCCAACGCCCTGTACCAGTCCATGAACCTGATCGACGACGCGCGGCCGGACATCGTCGTCGTCATCGGGGCGGACCACGTCTACCGGATGGATTTCTCGCAGATGGTGGAGGCGCACATCGCCTCCGGTGCCCCGTGCAGCGTTGCCGCCGTCCGGCAGCCGCTGGCCATGGCGGACCAGTTCGGCGTCATAGAAACCGATCCCGGAGACCCGGACCGGATCGCCGCCTTTGTCGAAAAGCCGTCGAGTACGCCCGGCCTGCCGGATGATCCCGGCAGCTTCCTCGCCTCCATGGGCAACTATGTCTTCACGACCGATGCGCTGGTGGAGGCCCTGCGGATAGACGCCGAACGCCTCATCACCAAGCACGACATGGGCGGGGACATCATCCCGTGGTTCGTTGAACGCGGCGAAGCCAATGTCTATGACTTCACCGAGAACGTGATTCCCGGGGCCACTGAACGCGACCAGCGGTACTGGCGGGACGTCGGCACCCTGGACTCCTACTACGACGCGCACATGGACCTCATCTCGCCGGTGCCGTCCTTCAACCTCTACAACCTCCAGTGGCCCATCTACACCCGGCAGAGCACTTCCCCGCCGGCCAAGTTCGTGCGGGATTCGACGTCGTCTCCCGGTACGGCGGTCGACTCGATCGTCGCCAACGGCGCGGTGATTTCCGGCGGTACGGTCAGCGGGTCCGTCCTGGGCCACGACGTTTATGTCGATGCCGGCGCCACCGTCAGCGACAGCGTCATCATGGACGGTGTGCGCCTTGGGAAGGGCGCGGTGGTCAAGCGGGCGATCGTGGACAAGTTCGTGGAGGTTCCGCCGGGCGCGACGGTCGGGGTGGACCGCGAACTGGACCTGGCTCGCGGCTACACGGTCACGGCGTCGGGACTCACCGTGCTCAGCAAGGGGCAAACCGTCCGGGTGGAGTGACGGGGACCGCGCGATAACGGGCGTCGGCCTGGATAGCGGTAAGGTCGAGGTGCACCAGTTTGCCCTCCGCCGGAACACCCCGGCGGACCCACCGCAGAAACGTGATCCATGAGCAGCACAGACCTCAGCCCCGAAGACCTCAGCACCTGCCTTCGGGTTCTGTCCACCATCCATGCCCTGGACGAGGACCATCCGGACCACGTGGCCGTCCGCCGCGCCACGGCGAAGATGTTCAAGGCCGTGAAGAAACACCGCAAGGTGACCAAGCGCGAAGCGGTGGCAGAAGCTGACCGCGCCGTCGTGGCCCGCACCGCCACCGGCGCTCCGGACCGGATCGATGACGAAACGAGGGGCGCCCAGCTGCGCAGCGCGGCCCACGGTCCGTCCGCAGGCACCCTGCTCAAGCCGCGGAACTGCTACATCTGCAAACAGCCGTACACCCTGGTGGATGCCTTCTACCACCAGCTGTGCCCTGAGTGCGCTGCCTTCAGCCATGCCAAGCGCGATGCCCGGACAGACCTCACCGGCCGGCGTGCACTGCTGACCGGCGGCCGCGCCAAGATTGGCATGTACATCGCACTGCGGCTGCTGCGCGACGGCGCGCACACCACCATCACCACCCGCTTCCCCAAGGACGCAGCCCGCCGCTTCGCTGCGATGGAGGACTCCGCGGACTGGCTCCACCGCCTGAAAATCGTGGGAATCGACCTTCGTGACCCGGCGCAGGTCATCTCCCTGGCCGACGCCGTTGCCGCCGACGGCCCGCTGGACATCCTGATCAACAACGCTGCACAGACCGTCCGGCGCAGTTCCAATGCCTACCAGCCGCTCATGGACGCCGAGCTGGAAGAGCTGCCGGCGAACCGGCCCATGCCTGAACTGGTGACCTTCGGCAACACCTACAACGCACACCCCACCGCCCTGGCAGGTTCGGTGGCCGAGCACCCGGTCCTGGCGGGCGACGCCGTGACGTCCCTGGCCTTGACCGCCGGTTCATCCTCCCTGGCCAGGCTCGGTGACGGCACGGCGATCGACGCCGGCGGCCTGGTGCCGGATACCGCACCGATCAACTCCTGGACCCAGGTGGTGGACCAGGTGGAGCCGCTGGAAATGCTCGAAGTGCAGCTCTGCAACGTGACCGCACCGTTCCTGCTGGTCAACCGGCTCCGTCCGGCGATGGCGGCCTCCCCCGCCCGGCGCAAGTACATTGTGAACGTTTCCGCCATGGAGGGGCAGTTCGCCCGCCGCTACAAGGGCCCCGGACATCCGCACACCAACATGGCCAAGGCATCGCTGAACATGCTCACCCGTACCAGCGCCGGAGAAATGCTCGAAACCGACGGAATCCTCATGACTGCCGTGGATACCGGCTGGATCACGGACGAGCGTCCGCACCCCACCAAGGTGCGGCTGGCCGAAGAAGGTTTCCATGCGCCCCTGGACCTGGTGGATGGAGCTGCGCGCGTCTACGACCCGATAGTCATGGGTGAGGCCGGCGAGGACCTCTCCGGGGTCTTCCTCAAGGATTACCGGCCTTCGCCCTGGTAGCCGCCCGGCGCCGGAGGGCGCCTACCCCCTTGCTCAGCTCCGACACGACGACGATGGTGGCGGCCACGCCGAGGCACAGCAGCCACTGGTCCGCGTCCAGCGGGACCGTGTCGAAAAGGTCCTCGAAGAATCCCAGCTGAACCACGAGAACCTGCAGCAGGACCACCGCGCCCAGTGCGAACCAGATGGTTCGGTTGGTGAACGTCTGCAGTGAGAACACGGAAGACGTTTCGCTGCGCACGTTGAGCAGGTTGAAGACCTGGTAGAAAACGAACGTCGTGAACGCCATCGTCGTGGCGAAATGGGCGCTGGCGGCGGCCGCTTCGGGGAAGAGCGACGGCGACGCCAGCAGCACCCAGCAGGTACCGGCGGCCATGACCAGCCCGGAGACCGCCAGCGCGGCCAGCCGCTGGCCGGTCAGCAGCGGCTCGCGGGGCCTGCGCGGGGCCTGCCTCATCACTTTCGGGTCGGTTGAGTCCACGCCGAGGGCCAGGGCGGGTGGGCCGTCCATGATGATGTTGACCCATAGGATCTGGATGGCGGTGAACGGCGCGCCCCCGGCAAACCCGAACGTGGCAGCAGCCAGGAAGATCAGCACGAAACCCCACGCCGTGGTCAGCTGGAACCGCACAAACTTGATGATGTTCGCGTAGATGCCGCGGCCTTCCCGGACCGCGGCAACAATGGTGGCGAAATTGTCATCGGTCAGGATCATCCGGGCGGCGCCCTTGGACACGTCCGTTCCGGTGATGCCCATGGCAATGCCGATGTCCGCACGCTTCAGGGCAGGTGCGTCGTTGACGCCGTCGCCCGTCATTGCCACCACCGATCCGTCGGCCTGCAGCGCCTCGACGACGCGCAGCTTGTGTTCCGGCGAGACACGGGCGAGCACGCCAACCTGAGGCGCGAGTTCCTGCAGCTGCGGTCCATCGAGTCCGTCCAGCGCCGAGCCGGCCACTGCCTCCCCCGGGATGCCCAGGTCCTTCGCGATGGCCGACGCCGTCACCAGGTGGTCACCGGTGATCATGTGCACGCGGATCCCTGCGGCACGTGCCTCTTCGATGGCGTCCTTCGCTTCGCGGCGCGGCGGATCCATGATGCCAACGACGGCGTACAGCACCAGTCCGGCCACCTCCCGGCGGAGCCGCTCCGGTTCAGCAGGAGGAAGCTCCTCGAAGGGGCGCCCGGCCACGGCGAGGGTGCGCAGGCCTGCATCGGCGATGAGCTCTACTTCGGTCAGTACCCGTTCCCGGTGCTCCGGGGTGAGCGGTTCAACGCCTTCAGGCCCGGCGAAATGCGTACACAGGTCCAGGACGACACCCGGTGCGCCCTTCACGTTGCACCAGTTCCTGTCCGCATGGCGCCGGTCGGAGTTGAACGTGGCCATGAACTTGTATTCCGAGTCGAACGGCACTTCCGCCAGCCGCGGATGCTCTGCCCGTGCACCCACCGGGTCTATGCCGGCCTTCTCCGCCAGCACCACCAGGGCGCCCTCGGTGGGGTCACCGCTCAGCACGCCGTCCGTCACGGATGCGTCATTGCACAGCACCATGGCCAGGTAGGCCTCCGTCATTGCCGGAACCTCGCCGCCGTCCGGACTGAGGATCTTGCCGTCCAGCCCGTAGCCGGTACCCGTAACGCGGCACCGCAGGCCAGAGGCGGAGACCAGCCGCCGCACGGTCATCTCATTCAGGGTGAGGGTGCCCGTCTTGTCGGTACAAATGTGCGAGGTTCCGCCCAGCGTCTCCACGGCCGACAGCTGTTTAATGATCGCGCCGCGCGCAGCCAGCCGGGAAGCTCCCATGGCCAGGGTGAAGGCGACGACGGCGGTCAGCCCTTCCGGGATGGTGGCCACCGCGAGGGATACCGAGGTGAGCAGCAGGGAATTCAGGTCTTCTCCGCGGAGCAGCCCGAGGACGAAGACGAGTGCCACGACGCCCAGGGCGATCCAGGTCAGCAGTGCCGCGAGCTGGTCGATGCTGCGCTGCAGCGTCGTCTTCTCGTCCCGGGTGCTGCCAAGCAGGTGGGCAATGCGGCCCATCTGCGTGTCCATGCCGGTGCCGGTGACTACCATCATGGCCCGGCCGCGGCTGATGTCGGTGCCCATGTAGAGCATGCCATGGCGGTCAGCTACCGGTGAATCGGCGGGCTGCAGGGAGGCTGCGTCCTTGTTGACCGGCTGCGACTCCCCGGTCAGCGCGGCCTCTGCCGCCTGCAGCCGCACGGCTTCCAGCAGCCTGCCGTCTGCCGGTACCGAGTCCCCGGCTTCCAGCAGCACGATGTCCCCCGGTACAAGGTCCGTGCGGGGAATGGTGGTGAGGCTGCCGCCCCGGCGGACCCGGGTAGTCCCCACGTCTGTCCGGCGCAGTGCTTCCAGGCTGTTCTCGGCCCGGCGTTCCTGGACGAAGTTGAGGCAGGTGTTCAGGATGACCACGGCAAGGATGACGATGGGCGTTTCAAGTTCCCGGGATACGACGGCGCTGATCACCGCGGCCGCTATCAGGACCAGGATCAGCCGGTCAGTCAGCAGGCCGAGGACCTTCCGCCAGGTGGGAACCGGAGGCTTTCCTGCCAGCTGGTTGGCCCCGAAGGCCGCCAGCCGGCGGTCAGCCTCGCCGGGGCTGAGCCCGGACGCCGGATCACTGTTGAGGGCGGCCGCGACGTCCGGTCCGGGCCGGGTCCAGGGATCGGACACCTGGAGGTCGGGCACTCCGGCGGCAGGTGTTCCGGCTGCGGAGTTGCTGCCATGGTGCATGGGATGCCCCTGTGCTCGGCTCGCCAACTGGTCCGGTTCAGTCTACCAACGGGGTGCCGGAGGGGTAATGGCGCAGCTAGGAGTTGGTGCCGCGGCGCGTTCTCGGACAAGGTTGGAGAATGCCAGCGCCCAACGCCCTCCGAGCCAGCCTCCCCGGCCTCGCCGCCGCAGCCGCCGCCGTCGTGCTCTGCCTGCTTCTGCACCGGATGTTCCCGGCAGTTCCGGTTCTGACCGCCGCCGTCCTCCTGGGTCTGCTCGCAGGAAACGTACCTGGTCCGGCAGCGGTTGCAGCGGGCCGCTGGCGTCCCGGGCTGGCGTTCTCGGCGAAGAAATTCCTGCGGCTTGGCATCGTGCTGCTGGGGCTGAAAGTCTCCCTGCTGGACATCGCTGAACTGGGCTGGCTTACCGTGGCCCTGATCATTGCCCTGGTGGCGTTTTCCTTCGGTGCCACGTACCTGGTGTGCCGTGCCTTCCGGCTTCCCGGGGAAGAACCCGTCCTGGTGGCTGCGGGGTTTTCAATCTGCGGGGTCTCCGCGGTTGGTGCCGTTGCCGCCGCGAGGGGAATCCGGGCCGAACGGACCGCGGTCCCGGCGGCCATGGTGACCCTGTGCGGCACGCTGGCCATTGCCGTGCTGCCGCTGCTCGGTGCGGTACTGGGTCTGTCACCGGAACGGTTCGGGTTCCTGGCCGGCGCGTCCGTCCACGACGTGGGACAGGTGGTGGCCACCGCCCAGACCGGCGGCGCAGCCGCACTGGCGCTCGCCGTCGTCGTTAAGCTCGTGCGCGTGCTGATGCTGGCGCCGGTCAGTGCCCTCGCCGGCCTGCATCACCGCCGGACCGCCGGAACAAGTGCAGGAAAGTTCCCCCCGTTGGTGCCGCTGTTCGTGGCCGGTTTCGTCGCCGCTGTAGCGCTGAGGACCACCTGGCTGCTTCCGGCCGGCATGCTCGACGCCGCGGCGCTGGCCCAGGAACTGCTCTTCGCCGCGGCACTCTTCGGGCTGGGCGCATCAGTGAACCTGCGCAGCCTTGCCCGCACCGGCGGCCGGGCCGCTGCTGCGTCCCTGGTGTCCTGGGCCATCATCGTGGCTGCCGCCCTCGGCCTCGCAGTGCTGCTGGTTCCTGCGTAATCACCGTGCCCGGTCCATGCCGGCAGCCTTACCCGTTGCCGGGCCGCTGGGGTCCGAATAGTCTCAGACCGTCCGGCACCCGGCGGTGGACCACAAGGGGGAGGTATGGCTCGCGCTGTTGTTCCAGCGGCCCTGGCACCTGACCGGGGCCGGTTCCAGCAGGTTAGGAAAAGGGCCGGGCTGCTGCCCCGGTTGGCCGGCGGTTTCTGGTGCGCGCTGGTTCTCTGGCTCCTCGTTTCAAATGTGGTCCTCCCTTCTTACGGTTTTTCACGCTACGAGACCTGGGCGGCAGCGCTGCTGGGCGTCCTGGTTCTGGGAATGACGCTCTTTTTTGCATGGCTTTTGGACCGGTTCGACCAGTGGGTGCGGGTGCGGTGGGTACAGGGGTTTGGCTCCGTGCTTGGCTGGGGCGCCGTTTTTGCCGTGCTGGCCAGGCTGGCCGATGCCGTACGGCTGCCTCCGGACTGGGACGCGGCTGCCGTCTTCTATTCGGCGTACGGGCTTGCAGACCAGGGGGTGCCGGAAGCCGTGGACCGCGCCTACTTTCAGGTCAATCCCAACAACCTCCTCCTGATGCTGCTGCTGAGCCGTTATCTGGGAGCGGCGGAGGCACTCGGTTCCCCGGACCTCAGGCAGTCAACGGCCTACCTGGGGGCGGCGCTGCTCTTCGGCGGCATGGTGCTCACGTACACCGCGGCATGGCTTCTCGGCGGGCGGCGTGCGGCCAGGCTGACACTGGTTCCCTCGGTGTTCCTGATAGTGCTCTCCCCCTGGCTGACGGTTTTCTACTCCGACGTTGCGGCGCTCCCTTTCACCATCCTTGTGTTCTGCCTCCTGCTCGGGGCAGCCAGGTGCCGGCTGCCTGCCCGGCTGCTGCTGTGGGCGGCCGCGGGAGCAGTGTCCGCGGTGGGCTACGGAATCAAACCCACTGCGTTGATTGCGCTGGTGGCCGCGTCGGTGGTGATCCTGTTTTCGGTGCGCCGGGCCGCGCGGCGGAGGGACCTCGCCCTCGCCCTGCTGTCCGCAACCACGGCTGCAGCCGCCTTTGCCGGGGTGCACGCCGGCATTGGTGTGTGGGTGCGCAGCTCCGGGGTTCCTGCTGAAGGTGTCTCCGCGGATGAGTACGCCCTTCCTGTGACGCACTTCCTGAAGGTGGGGGTCCAGCAGTATCCGGGCCCCCACGGGAACTATTACGGTGCGTACAACGAGGAAGACAGAAGCACCACGCTTGCGGTTGCCGAGCCGCAGGAACGCTTCGACGCGGCGCTTCAGGCCTATCTGGACCGTGTGGGCGAACGCGGCCCTGCGGGCTACGCAGGATTCCTCAACGCCAAGCTTCGCTGGATGATAGGTGACGGGTCCTTCTTCGCCTGGGGTGAAGGCCGGATGACGGCTGACAGCTTCATCGCGGATGATCCCCTCAGCCGAAGCATCCAGGACTTTTTCGGCCCGGAACGCCCCGGCTTCGAACTGCTCCTTAACCTGTGGCAGGGAACCTGGTTCCTGCTGCTGGCCCTGTGCGGAGCGGGCTTGTTCCTGCGCGGGCCGCCCTTTGATTCGCGGGCGGTCGCAACGGCCCGCGTTGCGCTGCTGGGCCTCTTCGTGTTCCTGCTGCTCTCCGAGGGCAGGGCGCGGTTCCTCTACCTCTACGTTCCGTTCTTCATCGTGCTGGGCAGCCTGTCCCTGCAGCGGCTGGCAGCTGCCGGCGGCCGTCCGCGGTGCCGGCGGCTGTCCTGGCCGAGGCCGCCGGGACACGGCGCCTCCCTCATCAACCGCTGAGGTGGTTGAATGAACTGGTGCCTAACGAAAACCTCAGCCGCGATGAAGCAGCCGCCCGTTCCACCCTCCTGCGAGTTGACTCCTACGACGTTGAACTTGACCTTGGTGACGCCGCCGATCCCACCGTTGCGGGATTCCGGTCGCGGAGCACCATCACGTTCGACTGCGCCGTAGCGGGAGCCTCGACGTTCCTGGACTTCATCCACGGCGGTGTGGACGCCGTCGTCGTCAATGGGAAAGCGTATGACCCGGCAGAGACGGTCAGCGGTTCACGGATCATGCTCCACAACCTGGTGACCGGGACCAACGTGGTCAGCGTGGAAGGCACTGCGCTGTACAGCCGCAGCGGGGAGGGCATGCACCGCTTTACCGATCCAGCGGACGGGCGCACTTACCTCTACACCCAGTATGAGCCGGCGGATTCCCGGCGGGTGTTCGCCAACTTCGAGCAGCCGGACCTCAAGGCGTCCTTCACCTTCCACGTCACTGCCCCGGCGGGCTGGGAAGTTGTGTCCAATTCGCCAGAGACGGCACGCACACCGGTAGGTGGCGACCTCAGCCGCCGGGACTTCGCTCCCACTCCGCGGATCTCCACCTACATCACCTGTGTCCTGGCAGGACCGTACTTCAAGGCAGAGGACTCGTGGACCGTCGGGCTGCCCGGCGGCGACCAGCTCGTGGTCCCGCTCGGTGCCTACTGCCGTGCCTCCCTCGCGGAACATTTCGACGCGGACGCGATCTTCGACACCACCAAACGGGGACTTGAATACTTCCACGAGCTCTTCGCCTACCCTTACCCCTTCGGTAAGTATGACCAGGCGTTCGTGCCCGAGTACAACCTCGGCGCCATGGAGAACCCCGGCCTGGTGACGTTCACCGAGGCCTACGTGTTCCGGACCAAAGCCACAGAAGCGCAGTACGAGGCGCGGGCGAACACCATTATGCACGAGATGGCGCACATGTGGTTCGGGGACCTGGTGACCATGCGCTGGTGGGATGACCTGTGGCTGAAGGAGTCCTTCGCGGACTACATGGGGGCACTGGCGGTGGATGAAGCCACGGACTGGACCAATTCATGGGTCAGCTTCGCCAACCGCCGCAAGGCCTGGGCCTATGTGCAGGACCAGCTGCCCACCACGCACCCCATCGTGGCGGACATCCCCAACCTCGAGGCTGCCAAGCAGAACTTCGACGGCATCACCTACGCCAAGGGTGCATCGGTGCTCAAGCAGCTGGTGGCATACGTCGGTTTCGACGCGTTCATTGACGCCTCACGCACCTACTTCGCACGGCACGCGTGGGGCAACACCACGCTCGCGGACCTGCTGGAAGTCCTCGGCTCCGCGTCCGGCCGGGACATGAGCGAGTGGTCCCGGATGTGGCTGCAGACCGCCGGAGTGCCCGTCCTGTCCATCGATGCCGAAACCGCGTCAGACGGCACCTATGGCTCCGTCGCCGTACTGCAGGATGCACCGGACCCGGTCAGCGGGGAGCAGATGCCGAGGCCGCACCGGATTCGCCTGGGCTCTTACGAATTCGACGCCGACGGCTGGCTGGTACGCACTGGATCGGTGGAAATCGACGTCGCCGGCCGCCGCACGGAGGTCCCGGAACTTTCGGGCAAACCCGCGCCGGCGCTGCTGCTGCCGAACGACGGCGACCTGACCTACGCGAAGATCCGCTTCGATCCCGCGTCCCTGGCCACGCTGCTCGAGTTCCTTCCCCGACTGCGTGATCCGCTGGCCCGCGCGATCTGCCTGTCCGCGCTCTGGAACAGCGTGCGCGACGGCGTCCTCTCCGCCAGGGACTATCTGCGCCTGGTCATCCGGACCGCCCCGTCCGAGCCCGGTGCCGGGGTGAAGCAGGTGCTGCTTGATAACGCACGTACCGCCGTTGAGCGTTACGCTCCGGAGGAGATCCGGGACGCGCTGAGGGAACAGCTCTTCACGGCTGTCACGGACCAGCTCGCCGATGCGCCGGCCGCAAGCGACAGCCAGCTGATCCTGGCCCGGGCCGCAGCAGCGCTGGGCAGGCACAGCACCAGCCACAACGAACTCCTGCGCGGACTGCTCTCCGGCAGCGTCAGCTACCCGGGACTCACGGTCGATTCCGACCTGCGCTGGCGTCTGTGGCAGGCGCTGGCCGGCACAGGTTCCGCAGGCATGGAGGAGCTCAAGGCCGAACTGGAAGCCGACAATACGGCTGCCGGAAGGGTGGGCTACACGGTCGCTGCCGCAGCTCTGCCGGACCCCGGAGTCAAGGCTGCGGCCTGGGCGGCCGCCGTGAACACAGCGGACCTGTCCAACGAGCTGCTCTCCGCCACTATCGAGGGGTTCAACCTCGGACGCCATGAGCTCCTGGACGCTTTCATTCCCCGGTACTTCGCCGCCCTGGAGACCGTCTGGTCCAGCCGCAGCATAGAGATCGCCTCGCGCGTGGTTGCCGGGCTCTACCCGTCCGCTCAGGACCTCGCTCCGCATATGGTGCCGGCAGACCACCCGGTCCTGCAGCGAAGCCAGGAATGGCTCGAATCCAACCCCGCTGCTCCGGCGGCGCTGCGCAGGATCATTCTTGAAGCGCAGGACCAGCTGCTCCGTGCCCTGCGTGCTCAGGCTGCCGCCCGCTAGGCCGCTCGCGGCCTCAGCGCTCCGGTTAGTGCACCGGCCGGGACAGCAAGCGGCGGGCTAACGCCGCTTGGCCACGCTGAGCAGGAATGCCGAGTCCTCGACGGCGTTGACGGCATGCCGGGCCTGCGGCACGATCAGGTGGTCGCCGGGGGAGCCTTCCCAGCTTTCGCCTTCGGAAAACAGGGTAATGCGCCCCTTGAGCACAGTGATGGTAGCTTCGCCGGGGTTGTCATGTTCATCCAGGCTGAACCCGGCGGCAAGGGCGATAACGGTCTGGCGCATCACGTGCTCGTGACCGCCGTAGACCGTCGCCGCACTCCTGCCGGAGGACGCCTCCCTGGCTGTCTCCAAATGGTTGCGCACCAGTGCCGTCAGCGACTTCTTCTCCATGCCGGGAAGTCTAGATGCCGGCAGGGCCGATAGGTAGCGCGAACTACGGGACCCGGTTGATCCACTCCGGAGTATCGAACTTGGCGGCAACCTTTTCCGCGGCACGCTCCATCTCGGCGTCGGAAATGCCCGTGGTCCGGGCGCCGTAGCGTGCGGCGAAGGTCTGCATCATGGTGTCCAGGATCTCCTCCCGGCTCAGCCCGGTCTGCCGGCGCAGCGGATCCACTCGCTTCTTGGCGCTGCGGGTCCCCTTGTCGGAGAGCTTCTCCTTGCCGATGCGCAGCACCTGAACCATCTTGTCCGCGTCGATGTCATAGGACATGGTGACGTGGTGCAGCATGGCACCGGAACTGAGGCGCTTCTGCGCTGCGCCGCCGATCTTGCCCTGGTCCGTCGCGATGTCATTGAGCGGCTGGTACCAGGCTTTGATGCCCAGGCGTTCCAGGGATTCCATGACCCAGGCGTCAAGGAACGGATACGAATCGGCGAAGCTCAATCCGTCGACGAGGGACTGCGGGACGTAAAGCGAATACGTAATGGCGTTGCCGTGCTCCATGAACATCGCACCGCCGCCGCTGATCCGGCGGACAACCGTCACGCCGTGCCGTTCGGCGCCTTCCGGATCCACCTCGTTGCGCAGGGACTGGAAACTGCCGATCACCACGGAGGGAGATTCCCATTCCCAGAAGCGAAGGGTCGGGTTGCGTCGTCCGGCCGCGACTTCCTCCGCCAGGACTTCATCCATGGCCACATGCATGTGCGTAGAGAGCGGAGTGGGCGGGATGATCTCCCATTCGTGGTCGCCCCAGCTGGTGGCCTTGGCCAGCGCACGCCGGACAGTGATGGCGACCGCTTCCGGGGAAAAACCGAAAAGTACCGCATCGGGGCGCAGCCGGGACCGGACGGCGTCGGCGATCTGCTCTGCGCTGCTCTCTGCGGAAAGGCCGGTCAGGGCTGCATTGATTTCATCCAGTGCATCATCGGGTTCGAGGAAGAAGTCTCCGCTGAGGGAGACGGTGTCCAGGACACCGTTTTTCACGTCGAGGTCCACCACGACCAGTTTGCCGCCGGGAACCTTGTATTCCCCGTGCCGGCTGCCGTCGTGTGCTTCACTCATGCTGATCCTCCTGGAAGAACTCTTACCCCCGGCCCATCGCGCCGGGTGTGGACGTAAACGAAAGGTCCGTCCGGAACATTCCGAACGGACCTTTCAATTCTAAGGCTGTAAAGCTAAGGCTACTTCTTGCCGCCAAAGCCCTTGAAGCGGGCGTTGAAGCGCTCCACACGGCCGGCGGAGTCCATGATGCGCTGCTTGCCCGTGTAGAACGGGTGCGATGCGGAGGAGATTTCCACCTCGATCAGCGGGTAGGTGTTGCCGTCTTCCCACTCGATCGTCTTGGAGGACGTCGCCGTGGAGTTGGTCAGGAACGCGGTGTCGGACGCAAGGTCACGGAAGACAACCGGCGCGTACGAGGGGTGGATGTCAGACTTCACAGTAATACCTTCTCTAGGTGACTGGATTTTGCCAGGCACAATGGGGTTCAAAGCTCTTCTGGCCAATTGGCCAACAATCAATCTTAGCGCAAGGACGGCACTGATGCGCAAAAGGGGCGCACGAACCGCCGTGCAGGACTCATGGGACCACCTGCACTGCCAGCCTAGCCCAGGTCTCCCCCGCTTCCCCAGCCCGTGATGTCAGCCCTGATCGACGTGCTGATCCCTCGTGTGGTCCCGGAGTAGTCGATGAGCAGCGGCCGGTACAGCTCATCGAGGGTCAGGACGACCGAACCGGCAAAGTCGCCTGGATTCTCGGGTTCAATGACGGCGGTGAGACGGGTCGCAGCAGTGCCGAGGTATTCGACTCCGTACTCGGCGCGCACTGTTGCGGCAGTCTGCATCAGGGACCGGAGCCGGTCCGGGTTGGCGGTCAGCTCTGCGGCGTCGGCCAGCACTGCGGCATAGGCTTCCTCAGCCCCGCCGGACGGGTCTGCGTTGGCTACGGCCTCTCGGGTACGCAGCGTCCGGCCGGCTTCGGAGACGGAGATGCTGAGGTCACCGTCAGTTCTTCGAAGTTCCATGGCGAACTCCGGCGCAGTGCGGAACTGCATGGTGTATGTTCCCGGCGGAAGCCAACTCGCCGTGGTGCTGACCTGCTGTTCAGCGCCGATTCCGGCTTCCATGGCTGCGGCGACGCAGTCCGCGGCCCCGTTGAATTCGCCGGAGTTTTCGCGAAGCAGGAACTGGCACGCGTCCTGGACACTTTCCGCCATGCCGGCCTGGGCGCCGCTCACCGTCACGTCCAGGGGCTCAGGGGTGACCGTGGGCTCGGGTTCCGCAGTGCGCGCCTTCGCCGGCTGCGGTACCGGATCGGGGGATGGCGGCTTCGAAACCGCGGACCGTGTCCGCGCTGTCATCTGCTCCGCGGTTGGGCCGCAGGCTGCCAAGGTGGGCAGCAGTGCTGAGACCAGGCACAGCGCAGCGATGCGCCGGTAGCCGGGCTTGCGTGCTGGCATGGACTGTCCCTGTGCTCGAAAGTGTCAAAAGCGCCTCGTGCACGGCAAGTGTGACACCAACAAGCTCCGGATATAAGCGTGGGACGGCTAGGAAATGCGGCACTCCCAAAAAGCCACCGCGGACGCTGCGGCAACGTTGAGCGAGTCGACTCCGCGCTGCATGGGAATCCGGACCGTCAGATCGACTTCAGCCAGGGTGCTGCGGGACAGACCATCGCCCTCGGTGCCGAGGATCAACGCCAGCTTCTCGTACCTGCGGGCACCGAGTTCCTCCAGGGTCAGCGAATCCTCTTCCAGGGCAAGCGCTGCCGTGGTGAATCCCGCCGTCCGGAGGTCTGCAAGGGCACCGGGCCAGGACCCGAGCCTTAGCCACGGCACCTGGAACACGGTTCCCATGCTGACCCGGATTGCCCGACGGTACAGCGGGTCGGCGCACTGCGGGCTTACCAGGACGGCGTCGACGCCGAGCGCGGCTGCCGACCGGAAGATCGCCCCGATGTTGGTGTGGTCCACGATGTCTTCAAGGATGGCGATCCGCTGGGCGTTCGCCAGTATGCCGGCGAGTTCCAGGGGCGCCGGGCGCTGCATGGCTGCCAGTGCCCCGCGGTGCAGGTGGAACCCGGTGATGGCCTCAAGGATGTCCGGAGTGCCTACGTAGGCGGGCACCTCCGGGAACCGTTCCAGGATGTCCTGCAGGTCCGGCAGCCATTTTTCGGCCAGGAAGAAGGACCTGGGTATGTGCCCGGCGTCGACCGCCCGCCGCAGGACTTTTGATGATTCGGCAATGTACATACCCTCGGCCGGCTCGCGCAGGCGGCGCAGGGACGTGTCCGTCAGCCGGGTGTAGTCCGAGACGCGGGGGTCCTCGGCGGATTCAAGATGGATGAGGCTCACTTAGAAAACCATAAACCAGAGGGCTGTCAGGCCTAGGAGCACGATCACGGCGCGCAGGGCCACCGGAGGCAGCCGCCGGCCCACCGCCGCACCCACAAAGCCGCCGATCAGCGAACCGACCGCAATCAACGCGACCACAGGCCAGATAATGCGGTCGAAGGCGAAAAGCAGGTAGGACGAGGCAGCCACCACGTTGACCCCCAGCACCAAGACGTTCTTGACCGCGTTCGCGTTCTGCAGCGTCCCGTGGAGGAAGATTCCCAGGATGCCCACGAGGAGGATGCCCTGCGCGGCAACAAAGTATCCGCCGTAGATGCCGGCCAGGAAAACGAGCACTGTCAGCTGCCAGGAGGGGCGGCCGGGTCCCTCTGCGACGTCGCCGGGCTGCACCCTGCGTGCCGCCCGTTCCCGGGCCCAGGACTGGAGCCTCGGCTGGAATATGACGAACAGGAGCGCCACCACAATGAGGAAGGGCGCAATCGTGCCAAAGACTTCCTCTGGCAGGTGCAGCAGCAGCCACGCCCCGGTGATGCCGCCGAGGATCGACGCAGGCAGCAGCCTCAGCAGCGTTCCGCCGAGACCGGCAAGCTCGCGCCGGTAACCCCATGAACCGGCCACGTTGCCGGCAATCAGTCCCATGGCATTGCTGATGGTGGCCGCAACCGGGGCATACCCCAGGGCCACGAGCACCGGAAAGGTCACCAGGGTGCCTGAACCAACAACTGCGTTGATTGTTCCGGCCCAGAGGCCGGCAAAGAGAATCAGGGCGTCATGGAGCCACCCCGCCGAAGACAGGAACATTCAGGCGGACGCTCTGCTAGCGGCGCGCGGTGGCGGTGTAGCGGCCTGCGTCGTCACGCTGGACGGCCAGCGGCAGGTCGAAGGCAGTGCTCAGGTGCTCCTCGGTGAACACGGTGTCGACCGGCCCGGAAGCAACAACGGTTCCGTCACGCATCAGCAGGGCGTGGGTAAAGCCCGGAGGCACTTCCTCCAGGTGATGGGTCACCAGCACGATCGCGGGGGCGTCTTCGTCTGCAGCCAGGTTGGCCAGGCGCTGGACCAGGTCCTCACGGCCGGCCAGGTCAAGACCTGCTGCCGGCTCGTCCAAGAGCAGCAGCTCGGGGTCCGTCATCAGGGCGCGGGCAATCTGGACGCGCTTGCGTTCACCCTCGCTCAGCGAGGCGAACTTGCGGTTGATGTACGTGGACATGCCCCAGTCGTGCAGGAGCCTGAAGGCACGGCGCTCATCGAGCTTGTCGTACTTCTCGCGCCAGCGGCCGGTCATGCCGTACGCGGCAGTCAGGACGACGTTGAGGACAGTCTCATGTTCCGGAATCTGGTTGGCGAGTGCGGCCGAGGCCAGCCCGATGCGCGGACGCAGCTCAAAGACGTCAACGGCGCCGAGGATCTCTTCCAGGATTCCCGCCATACCGCGGGTCGGGTGCATCCTGCCCCCGGCAATCTGCAGCAGTGTGGTCTTTCCGGCACCGTTGGGTCCCATGATGACCCAGCGTTCACCTTCCCTCACCTGCCAGTTCACGCCGTCCAAAAGGGTTTTTCCGCCCCGGACGACGCTTACCCCGGCAAATTCAAGAACATCACTCATAGCAGTAGACACTAGGCTAAAGAAAGGCGCGTTGGCGAAACGCGACGCCGCCGCATGTCCGCAGGCTGTGTCCAGACCGGCCGCCCACACCGCACGAAGATCGGAATCCACGCATGTCCCCTGAATCCTTCCCGGAATACAGCGTTGTCAGCTACGGACGCGAACTCGCTGATGCGTACCTCGGGAAGGTCCAGCAGGCCGTTGCCGGGACCGGTGCGCGCATCGTCGAGCTGGAGAACGCCCGCGGGAACGGCTATGTGGTCTCGAAACTGTTCGTAACCTACGACGGCGGCCTTGACTCCCTGCGCTCTGCCGTCGCGGCAGCTGCCAGGGCGGCGCTGGACGGCGGTGCGGCACCGGCCCAGAGCGCCGTCGTGCCCGCTTCCCTGGTGGAGCCGGGGCGCAAGCTGCTCGTCATGGACGTGGATTCGACGCTGATCAAGCAGGAAGTCATTGAACTCCTCGCGGCGCACGCCGGCCGTGAGGCAGAGGTAGCTGCCGTGACGGAAGCGGCCATGCGCGGCGAACTTGATTTCGCGCAGAGCCTCCACGCCCGGGTGAAAACGCTGGCAGGACTCCCCGAGTCCGTCATCGCGGAGGTGGGAACCCGGATCGAACTTTCCGACGGTGCGGAGGAACTGGTGAAGGCGTTCCTCTCGGCAGGGCACGCAGTGGCGGTGGTGTCCGGCGGGTTCAACCAGGTTCTGGCTCCCCTGGCATCAGCGCTGGAACTGACGTTTGCCCGCGCCAATGAGCTGGGTGTGGAGGATGGCCTGCTCACCGGGACGGTGACGGGCGAGGTGGTGGACCGGGCGGTCAAGGCACGGTCGCTGCGCGAATGGGCAGGCGAACTGGATATCCGGCTGGACCAGACCATTGCGGTGGGCGACGGCGCGAATGACCTGGACATGCTGGCGGCGGCCGCACTGGGCGTGGCATTCAATGCCAAGCCGGCAGTGCAGGCCGCCGCGGATGCAGTGCTGAACCTGCCCAGCCTGGACGTGGTTCAGCACTTCGTGAAGCTTTAGGAATTACGCGCTGAGGTAGTCTGCTCCCCCGACGTACTCGGTGTGCCCGGTGGGCACGTCTGCGAGGGCCATGCGGGCCACCTCGGCGGCAAACTCCTCCACGGAGTAGAGCCGGCCGGCTTCTTCGCGCCGTGCCTCGATGGCGCCCGGGTTGGCCCGGTCCAGCAGGGTGGCGGTGACGGTCCCCTCAATCATGTCCCCGGAAACCACTACGAGGGTGATGCCCTTTTCCTCCAGCTCCGGGATGCGGGCACGCAGGGCGTCCTCGCCGGCGCGCTTGCTGCGGGCAACGGGCTCGTACTCCGGCATGGTGGGAACCGTATTGATGAAGTGGGCCTGGTGGCTGGTCACGAAGACCACCCGGGAGCCCGGCTTCATCCGGGCAGCTGCTGCGGTGAGCATGTTGACCTGGGCATCCCGGTTGAGCTTAAGCGCGTAATCCTCCTCCACACCGGTTTCCATTCCGCCGGATGCGTTCAGGACCAGCACGTCCAGGCTGCCGAAGGACTCCAGGGCAGCGTCAACGAGTGCTGCGGGGCCTTCGGGGGACGTGAGGTCTGCGCCTACGGCAACAGCCCGGCCCCCGTCCGCCTCGATGCCGGACACCACTTTGTTGGCGCGGGGCGCCTTCTGGCGGTAATTGACGACGACGCCGGCCCCCTCGGCGGCGAGCAGTTTTGCGACTTCTGCGCCGATGCCCCGGGATGATCCGGTGACGATTGCCGCTTTGTGCTCGAGCTGGCCCATAAGAACTCCTTTGTGGAACTTTGTGCGAAATGGCTAAAGAAATGCTCTCTGCATCCCATCCTGCCAGCCGGTATCGGCCGCAGCCTTGGTGGAAACCTCCAAGGATTACCCTTTAGCGGGCGGGTTAGTGTCCCATTCCGAGTCCGCCGTCCACGGGGATGACGGCACCGGAAATGTAGCCGGCTTCCGGACCGGCGATCCAGCGGACCACTGCCGCGACTTCTTCCGGCTCCGCGAAACGGCCGGCGGGAATCGAGGACAGGTAGTTCTTCTGGGTGTCTTCCGGCAGTGCCCGGGTCATGTCGGTGTCGATGAACCCCGGTGCAACAACGTTGGCCGTAATGTTCCGGGAGCCAAGCTCACGGGTCAGGGAGCGGGCAATGCCCACCAGGCCTGCCTTCGAGGCGGCGTAGTTGACCTGGCCCGGCGAACCGTAGAGGCCCACAACCGAGGAGATCAGCACTACCCGGCCGCGGCGGAGCTTCAGCATGCCCTTGGAAGCGCGCTTGACCACCCGGAAGGCTCCGGTCAGGTTGGTGTCCACCACGTCCGTGAAGTCGTCTTCGCTCATGCGCAGCAGGAGGGTGTCCCGGGTGATTCCGGCATTGGCCACCAGCACCTCAACGGGGCCGTGCGCGGCTTCAACCTCGGTGAACGCGGCATCGACGGAGGCCATGTCCGTGACGTCGGCCTTGACGCCGAGCATCCCTTCGGGAACGTCTCCGCTGCGGTAGGTGATGGCAACCTTGTCCCCCGCTTCGAGGAACGCCTTGGCGATGGCCAGGCCAATGCCGCGGTTTCCGCCGGTGACGAGGACGCTGCGGCCGGCCTGGGACTGGGAATCGTTCTGCACAAGAAATCCTTACGTGTGGGTGCGGGGCATCAGCTCCGATCCTATCGGCGCCGAAGGCAACTACAAGTTCCCCGGCAGCAGTGAGACAATGGGGAAACCTGTTTGGAGAGTGATAACCAAGTGACGATTCTGCGATGAACCAGGGATGAGCAAGCTAACCCGCCGCGGTGCCCGCATCCCGCGGATTACGGACGCCCGTTCCGCGCATACCGATGAGATGCACGCGCGCATGGTCAAATACACGGTGTCCATGAGCATCCGCATGGTGTGTCTGTTCCTGCTGTTCTTTGTCCACGGCTGGATGCTGTGGGTGGTGGTGGTGGGAGCCGTCGTGCTGCCCTGGTTCGCCGTCGTGATTGCCAACGGCGGCAGCGACAGCAGCAACATTGGCGGAGACTCCCCTTACGAGGCCGCCGCCCCGCAGCAGCTCGAAGCCCATGTCTCTGACGCTCCGGACTCCCCGGACACCACGGTACTCAGCGGTGAAATTATTGACGACGACGGCCCATCCGGCCAAGGAACCCAGGCACCGAACGCATGAACCTGCTTGACCAGTTATCCGGCGGTGCCGGCGCAGAAGACCGTGCTCGGTGTTCCCGCAAGGGATGCCGTGTGGACGCCGAGTGGCAGCTGCTGTGGAACAACCCCAAAATCCACACACCTGAACGGCGGAAGATCTGGCTGGCCTGCGGCGACCACCGTGGCTGGCTCGAAGAGTATCTCCAGGTCCGCTCCCTGTGGAAGGAAACGCTGCCCCTTGCCGGCAGCGCCGGAACCGAAAGCGACACCCAGTAGATGTACAAGTTCCTCCTTTCCAGCCGGTGGCTGGGCTGGTTCGCCCTGGTATGTGCGCTGGCGGCTGTCTGCGCGTTCCTGGGCACGTGGCAGCTCGACCGCCGCAACGCTGTCCGGGAAGACATTGGCTGGGTTGAAACGAACTACTCGGCAGATCCCGTCCCCTTCGAGGAGGCAGCCGGCTACTTCGAGGAATTCGATCCGTCAGCGGAATGGCTGCCGGTCCAGCTGACGGGCACCTATGACACGGCCAACCAGCGGATTGTCCGCAACCGCCCGTTGAACGGACGCCCCGGCTACGAGGTGCTGGTGCCGCTGAAGCTGCAGGACGGCACCGCCGTCGTCATCAACCGCGGCTGGCTGGCTATCGGCAACAATGAGGCAGGCTGGCCGGATGAGGTGCCGGCAGCACCGGAGGGCGAGGTCAGCGTCGTCGCCCGGATCAAGCCGGCCGAGCCCACCCTGCTTCGCGGTGCACCGGAGGGCCAGCTGGCCTCAATCGACCTCGCCACCTACCAGGATCAGACCGGGTACCCGCTGGAGCAGGCTGCATACGGGCTGATGTCCTCGGAGGACCCTGCACCCGCCGACCGGCCCGAGGCAGCTCCCAAACCCGCGCTGGATGAGGGGCCGCACCTCTCCTATGCCCTGCAGTGGTATGCCTTTGGCCTGCTCTTCTTTGTCGGGTTTGGGTACGCGGCACGGCAGGAAGCGTGGAACATCATCGAAGCCGGCGAGGAAGACGCGGACGACTTCGACGACGAGGATGAGGTCCACTCGGCGGCTCCGGCCCCGCGCCGCACCCGGCCCGTCCGCAGGCGCCGCGGAACCACGGGCGAGGAAGAGGAAGACGCCATCCTGGACGCCCAGGGTTACTAGGTTTCGGCATTGCCTGGAAAGCGGAAAGGCCGCCGTCCCCATGGAGGGCGGCGGCCTTTCTGCGTCCCGGTCCTGGCTAGGCCAGCGTGACGAGTTCCAGGTAACCCTCGTTCCAGTGGTCCTCGTCGCCGTCGGGCAGGAGGACAACGCGTTCCGGATTCAGGGCCGCCACGGCGCCTTCATCGTGGCTGACCATGACGACAGCGCCGGAGTAGTTGCTCAGGGCACCCAGGATCTCCTCGCGGGAAGCCGGGTCAAGGTTGTTGGTGGGTTCATCCAGGAGCAGCACGTTCGCCGAGGAAGCCACGATCGTGGCCAGTGCCAGGCGGGTCTTCTCACCGCCGGAAAGCACCCCGGCAGGCTTGTCCACGTCATCGCCGCTGAACATGAAAGAACCGAGCACGCTGCGCACCTCTGCGTCGTCCATGTCCGGTGCGGCAGAGCGCATGTTCTCCAGCACGGTGCGGTCGGTGTCCAGGGTTTCGTGTTCCTGGGCGTAATAGCCGATCTTCAGCCCGTGTCCCGGAATAATGCGTCCGGTGTCAGGGGTATCCACGCCGGCGAGCATGCGCAGCAGCGTTGTCTTGCCGGCACCGTTCAGGCCCAGGATAACCACCTTGGAACCGCGGTCGATGGCAAGGTCAACGTCAGTGAAGATTTCCAGCGAGCCGTAGCTCTTGCTCAGGCCTTCGGCCATCATGGGCGTTTTGCCGCAGGGTGCGGGATCCGGGAAGCGCAGCGCTGCCACACGGTCCGTGGCACGCACTGAGTCCAGTCCGCTCATCAGCCGGTCAACACGCTTGAGCATGCTCTGGGCAGCCGAAGCGCCGGAAGCACGGGCCTTCATCTTGTTGGCCTGCGCCAGCAGTGCGCCGGCCTTCTTCTCTGTGTTGGCCCGTTCGCGCTTACGGGCGCGCTCGTCCGTCTCACGCTGGATCTTGTAGCGCTTCCAGTCCATGTTGTAGATGTCGATGGTGGCGCGGTTGGCGTCCAGGCTGAAGACCTTGTTGACGGTCGCCTCGAGCAGCCCGGTGTCGTGGCTGATCACGATCAGGCCGCCGGTGTGGTTTTTGAGGAACTCACGCAGCCAGGCGATTGAATCGGCGTCGAGGTGGTTGGTGGGCTCATCGAGCAGCATGGTCTCGGCATCCGAGTACAGGATCCTGGCCAGCTCTACACGGCGGCGCTGGCCACCGGAGAGGGTTTTCAGCGGCTGGTTCAGCAGGCGGTCCGGCAGGGCCAGGTTCGCACAGATGGTGGCAGCCTCGGACTCGGCGGCGTAACCGCCGGCGGACAGGAACTCCGCTTCGAGCCGGTCATAGCGCTTCATGGCCTTCTCGGAGACCTTCGAGTCGCCGCTGGCCATCTCATCCTGGCACTTCTTCAGTTCGGTGAGGACCTTGTCCAGGCCGCGGGCGGAGAGGATCCGGTCCCTTGCCAGCTGCTCCATGTCCGGAGTACGTGGATCCTGCGGCAGGTAGCCGATGTCTCCGGTGCGCTTGATATGTCCTGCTGCGGGAAGGGTCTCGCCGGCCAGGACCTTGGTCAGCGTGGTCTTGCCGGCGCCGTTGCGGCCCACCAGCCCGATCTTGTCTCCCTTGTCCACACGGAATGAGACCGCTTCCATGAGCAGGCGTGCGCCGGCACGCAGCTCGAGTTCAGATACGGCAATCACTAAGGAGGGACCTTTCGGAGGAAATGGATTGGGGGCGCGTTGTGCGCGTCTAGTTCGCGGAATCCGCGAAGGCAGCCTTTCAAGTCTACCGGCTCCAGCAGAATTGTAGGAATCCAACAAAGGAGATGGGACCGGGGCCGGTCTAGTCTCGGAAATACCGGGGCAGTTCCCCGGAGTCTTAGGACGCACTCTGTAGGACCCCGACGAATCGAGCCTGAATGCCCACCGACCCCGATCCCGCTGCCACGTCTCCTTCCGGCACGTCTCTTTCCGGCACGTCCCTTTCCGGTACCTCGCCTTCCGGCCTGCCCGGCCACCGGGAGGCCGAACCCGGCGCAAACGATGGTGGCCGGCGGCGGTCTCCCCGTCCCCGCTGGGGCGCGGCCGACCTCTCCTACATAGCGGTCTTTGCGGCGCTCATCGCGGCGTTCTCGCTGATCCCCGGCATTCCACTGGCCGCCGGGGTTCCCATCACCCTGCAGACACTGGCGGTCATCCTCACCGGGATGGTCCTCGGCCCGGCCCGCGGCGCGGCGGCCGCAGGACTCTACGTCGCAGCCGGCCTTGCCGGGTTGCCCGTCTTCAGCGGATTCACCTCCGGAATCGGAGTCCTCGCCCGGCCCTCGGCCGGCTACCTGCTCTCCTTTCCGCTGGCTGCGCTGCTGGTTGGACTGCTGGTCCGTGTGCTGTTGAGCCGAATCCGGCGGGCGCGGTTTGCTGTGCTGTTCACTGCGGGCCTGGGCACCAGCTTCCTGGTGGTGCATCCGCTGGGAATCGCCGGGCTCATGCTCAACGCCAAGCTCTCCTTCCCCGCTGCGCTCACTGCTGACATTGCCTTCTGGCCCGGCGACGTGCTGAAGAACCTGGCCGCCGCGGCGGTGGCCGTCAGCGTCTTCGCCGCGTTCCCGAAGCTCGCGCCGGCGGCCAAGCCGCGGCCGAAGCAGGCACACGGCGCATGACCGTCCAGTTCCGCGCCGTCGAGGTGCGGGCCCCGGACGCAGATCCCGGAGACGCGCCCATTCTCCATCCGTTCTCCCTGGACCTGAGTGAGTCCCGGATAGCGGTCATCGGCGCCAACGGCTCCGGCAAATCCACCCTCCTGCGCCTGGTCAACGGCCTCCTGCTGCCCACAAGCGGCCGCGTCAGCGTGGACGGTGCGGACACGGCCCGCCGGGGCCCGCTGGTGCGGCGGAGGGTGGGGTTTGTGTTCACCGACCCGCTTTCCCAGCTGGTCATGCCCACGGGGCGCGATGACGTTGAACTCTCGCTGCGGCGCAGCATCCGCAGCGCCGATGAACGCAGGGCCGCGGCCGAACGTGCCCTGGAACGCTTCGGGCTGCTGGGCCTGGCCGACCGCAGCATCTATGACCTCTCCGGTGGTGAACGGCAGCTGATGGCGATGGCCGCGGTGCTGGCAACGGACCCGGCCATCCTCGTCGCCGACGAACCAAGCACCCTGCTGGACCTGCGGAACACCGCGCGGCTGCGGACCATCCTGGCCGCTCTCCCCCAGCAGGTCATCTACACCACCCATGACCTTGAATTCGCAGCAGACGCGGACCGGGTGCTGGTGGTGGATGCCGGACGGATCGTGCAGGACGGAACGCCCGGAGAATGCATAGCGGCGTACCGGCAGCTCGCTTCCGGGAAACCAACCCGGCAGCGGGCGGAGTGAGACGGTGAGGAAGAGCATGCAGCTCGGCGCCTACCGGCCCGGAAGCAGCCTGGTCCACCGGGCGCCGCTGGGGCTGAAGTCGGCCGCCGTCGTCCTGGGCTCGGTGGCCATGCTGGCCGCCGCACATCCGCTGGCAACGGGCGCCGGAGCGCTGCTGACCGTGCTCGCCTACGCCGGAAGCGGGCTGCTGCGTGAGCTCCTGCTGCCGGTGCGGCTGATGTGGCCTGTCCTGCTGGTCCTGGGGGGATTCCAGTTCTGGCAGGCCGGGCCCTGGACAGCGGTCACGGTAATCGGCAACATTCTCGTCTGCGTGCTGGCTGCCCGGCTGCTGGTCCTGACTGTCCCGATGCCCCGGCTGCTCGACGGCGTGGTGGGGCTGGTGCGGCCGCTGCGTGTTCTTGGGGCGGATCCGGAACGGTTCGGGCTCGCGCTGGCCCTGATGCTGCGCAGCGTTCCCTACCTGCTGGGTTCGGCCGCGGATGTCCGGGATTCGGCGAAGGCGCGGGGGCTCGAACGCAATCCCCGCGCGCTGGCGGTTCCGGTGGTGATCCGTGCGGTGGCCTACGCCCAGCAGACCGGAGATGCGCTGGCGGCTCGCGGCATCGGCGAGCCGTACCGGGACTGAGCTGCCGTTGAAACCGATTAAACGCCGGAAGGGCGGACGCCACGCAAAGGTGGTGTCCGCCCTTCCGGCGTTTGCAGGCGGGTCCGGCTAGATGTTGAAGCCGAGGGCCCGCATCTGGTCGCGGCCGTCGTCGGGGATCTTTTCAGGTCCCCACGGCGGCATCCAGACCCAGTTCAGCCGGAAGTCGTCGACGATGCCGTCAAGAGCCTTGGCGGTCTGCTCTTCGAGGACATCGGTCAGCGGGCAGGCGGCCGTTGTCAGGGTCATATCGATGAGCAGGGCGCCGTCCTCGGCGTATTTCAGCCCGTAGAGCAGGCCCAAATCAACGATGTTCACCCCCAGCTCGGGGTCAATGACGTCCTTGAGTGCCTCTTCGACGTCCTCCAGGGACGTCTGGGCCAGATTGGCGTCGCTCATGTTCTGCTCCTCGTGTTCCGGCGTGCCTGGTGTGCTCAGGCGCTGACTGCGCCGGTCTTGGTGAACCGGTCGTAGCCTTCTTCTTCAAGGCGGTCGGCGAGCTCGGGGCCGCCCTGTTCGGCGATCCGGCCGTCAACGAACACGTGCACGAAGTCCGGCTTGATGTAGCGCAGGATCCGCGTGTAGTGCGTAATCAGCAGGGTACCCATGTTGCCGGCCTCGTGCTCGCGGTTGACGCCTTCGGAAACAACCTTCAGGGCGTCAACGTCCAGGCCGGAGTCGGTCTCGTCCAGGATGGCGAACTTCGGGTGGAAGAGCTCGAGCTGCAGGATCTCCACGCGCTTCTTCTCACCGCCGGAGAAGCCTTCGTTGACATTGCGCTGGGCAAAGTCAGCGTCGATGCGCAGCTGGGACATGGCGTTCTTGACGTCCTTGGTCCAGTGGCGCAGGGACGGTGCTTCGCCGTCGATCGCGGTCTTGGCGGTGCGCAGGAAGTTCGTCATGGTGACACCCGGAACCTCAACCGGGTACTGCATGGCCAGGAACAGGCCGGCACGGGCGCGTTCGTCAACGCTCATCTCCAGGACGTCTTCGCCGTCCAGGGTGATGGAACCGCTGTCAACGGTGTACCGCGGGTGGCCTGCGATGGTGGAGGCCAGGGTGGACTTGCCGGAGCCGTTGGGGCCCATGATGGCGTGGGTCTCGCCCGTGTTGATGGTCAGGCTGACACCCTTCAGGATCTGCTTCTTGACACCCTGTTCGGTCTCAATGCTGACGTGAAGGTCCTTGATTTCAAGAGTGGACATGCGTAGTTTCGCTTTCTCTTTGCACGCGTGCGGTGCGGTCTGCAGGTTGGGTGGAAGAAAGGGCCTAAGCCTCGACGACGGCGAGCTCACGCTCGACGGCGGCGGTCAGGCGCTCTTCCAGTTCCGGAACCTTGATCTGCTGGATGATTTCGTTCAGGAAGCCGCGCACCACAAGGCGGCGGGCAACGTCCTCGGGGATGCCCCGGGCCATCAGGTAGAACAGGTGCTCGTCGTCGAAACGGCCGGTGGCGCTGGCGTGGCCGGCACCTTCGATGAGGCCGGTTTCGATTTCGAGGTTCGGCACGGAGTCGGCACGGCCGCCGTCGGTCAGCAGCAGGTTCCGGTTCACCTCGTAGGTGTCGGTTCCTTCGGCTTCCTTGCGGATCAGCACGTCGCCAACCCATACGGTGTGCGCGTCCTTGCCCTGCAGCGCACCCTTGTACATCACGCGGGACTTGCAGTTGGCAACAGCGTGGTCAACGAATAGGCGCTGTTCCAGGTGCTGGCCGGCGTCGGCGTAGTACAGGCCGTACATTTCGACGTCGCCGCCGGGAGCAGTGAACTTCGAGGACGGGGTGACGCGCACCAGGTCTCCGCCGAGGCTGATGGCGACGTGCTTGAAGCGGGCGTCGCGGCCAATCCGGGCGTACTGGGCGGAGGCGTGCACGGCGTCGTCGTCCCAGTCCTGGACGGTGATGACGGTGAGTTCAGCGCCGTCGCCGACGAGGATCTCAACGTTCTGGGACAGCGTGGCGGAACCCTTGTGGTCAAGTACGACGACGGCCTTGGAGAAGGCGCCGGCCTCAATGACAATGTGCTGGGCTGCAGGCTCGGTCCCTGCACCGGTGATGGACAGCGTCACCGTGCCGTCGGCCTGGGTGTCCTTCGGGATGCTGACGAGTGTTGCTTCGGTGAAGGCTTCCCAGGCTGCCGCGGCAACCAGGTCCTCCGGGATGCCGGCGGTACCAATCCGTGCATCGTCACGGCCGATTCCCGCCACGGTGATGCCTTCGGGAGCTACGACGGCAACCTCGGGGGCCGTGCCGGTGAGGTCCTGGGTGTGCAGGCCGCGCAGGCGCTTCAGCGGCGTGAACCGCCAGTCCTCTTCACGGCCGGTGAGCTTGCCGAAGTCCGCCCGCTTGAAGGAGGTGGGGCGCCCGGCACGGGAGCTGTCCGGAATGCCCGCCCCGGCGCCGTGGCTGTGGGACTTGCTGCTGTCGCCGCCCAGGACGGGGGAAGCGTCGTTCAGCGGGGAAAGGTTTTCGCCTTCCTCGGTGAACCCGTCGATGCGGACACGGCGGTCTCCCGAGGGAGCCCCGATGCGCGCCTTGACGCCTTCCACTGCGTTGCTGACCTTTTCGGCTACGGTTTCAGCGACGTTCTCGGCTGCGTTTACTACGGTGTCGTTGAGCTTCGACATTAACCGACGGCTCCTTCCATCTGGAGTTCGATGAGGCGGTTGAGTTCAAGGGCGTATTCCATCGGCAGTTCACGTGCGATCGGCTCGATGAAGCCGCGCACGATCATCGCCATAGCCTCGTCCTCGGGAAGGCCGCGGGACATCAGGTAGAACAGCTGTTCCTCGCTGACCCGCGAGACCGTGGCTTCGTGGCCCATGGTCACGTCGTCCTCACGGATATCCACGTAGGGGTAGGTGTCCGAACGGGAAATGGTGTCCACGAGCAGCGCGTCACAGCGAACGGTGTTGGCGGAGTTCTTCGCGCCTTCACGGACCTGGACCAGGCCGCGGTAGGCAGCACGGCCGCCGCCGCGGGCTACGGACTTGGAGATGATGGAGCTCTTGGTGTTCGGAGCAATGTGGACCATCTTCGAGCCGGTATCCTGGTGCTGGCCTTCGCCGGCGAAGGCGATGGACAGGGTCTCACCCTTGGCGTGCTCGCCAACCAGGTAGACAGCCGGGTACTTCATGGTGACCTTGGAACCGATGTTGCCGTCGATCCACTCCATGGTGGCGCCTTCATGCGCAATCGCGCGCTTGGTCACCAGGTTGTACACGTTGTTCGACCAGTTCTGGATCGTGGTGTACCGGACGCGGGCGTTCTTCTTGACGATGATTTCCACGACGGCGGAGTGCAGTGAGTCCGACGTGTAGATCGGCGCCGTGCAGCCTTCGATGTAGTGGACGTAGGAGTCCTCATCGGCGATGATCAGCGTGCGCTCGAACTGGCCCATGTTTTCCGTGTTGATACGGAAGTAGGCCTGGAGCGGAATCTCCACGTGGACGCCCTTGGGCACGTAGACGAAGGAGCCGCCGGACCAGACAGCGGTGTTCAGCGAGCCGAACTTGTTGTCGCCAACCGGGATGACGGTGCCGAAGTACTCCTGGAAGATCTCCGGGTGTTCCTTCAGAGCGGTGTCGGTGTCCAGGAAGATGACGCCCTGGGCTTCGAGGTCCTCGCGGATCTGGTGGTAGACCACCTCGGACTCGTACTGCGCTGCAACGCCGGCCACGAGGCGGTTGCGCTCAGCCTCGGGGATGCCCAGCTTCTCGTAGGTCTCCCGGATGTCCTCGGGAAGCTCTTCCCAGGAACCGGCCTGCTTCTCGGTGGAGCGCACAAAGTACTTGATGTTGTCGAAGTCGATGCCGGAGAGGTCTGCACCCCAGGTGGGCATGGGCTTGCGGTCGAAGTACTTGAGCCCCTTGAGGCGCAGGTCCAGCATCCATTCCGGCTCGTTCTTCTTCGCCGAAATATCGCGGACAACCTCTTCGGAGAGGCCGCGGCGGGCGTTTGACCCGGCAACATCCGAGTCGGCCCAGCCGTACTCGTAGGTGCCAATGCCCTCGAGTTCGGGGTTCTTTTCCAGGATGTCTGAAATCACGGAGTCGGGCACCTGGGGTGCCTCGGCGTTCCGGGTTACTTGATCCGTCATCACGGCCTTTCTTGCTGATGAGTGGATGTGGACTGGGTGGTTGCGGAGCCCACCGGCTGGTGAGGCGCAGACTGCGAACGGCCCACGGGGATGTGGGTCGTACAAACGTGCCCGCCGCGGGAGAGCGTGGACAGCCTGCGGACGTCCACCCCCAGCAGCCGGGAGAAAACTTCGGTCTCCTTGTCACAGAAGACGGGGTAGGCACTGGCAAGCGCCTGGATGGGGCAGTGCCCCTGGCACAGCTGGATGCTCAGCAGGGTGCTGGGTGTCCGGCTCGTGCCGATCATGGTGGTGGACGCTACGAAGCCGTCCTTGGTCAATTCGGCCGAGAGTGCCTGGGCCCGGTCCTCCAGGGAGGGCCCCGCGGCGTCGAGCACCGGACGGTAGCGCTCCTCCATCTTCCTGAACCTTGCCGCCGCAAACGCCTCGATGGCTTCGGGTCCCGCTGCTGCGCCGAGTGCACGCAGTGCCTCGGTGGCGATGGTCAGGTAATCGTTGCCGAGGTAGGACTGTCCCTGCTGGCTCACCACATAGCGGCGGGCCGGCCGTCCTGCTCCCGCACCGGGGCTGGAAACACGCTTGACCTCAATCAGGTCCTGCCGCTCCAGTGCGTCCAGGTGCCTGCGTACGGCAGCCGGCGTGAAGCCCAGCCGCTCACCGAGTTCTGCGGCGCTTACCGGACCGTGCTCCAGCACAGCCCCCAGTACGCGGTCCCGGGTGCGCTCTTCCGATTCCCTGGCGGCAGCCTGCGGGGCGGGTTTCACCGTCCCTTGATCCGCCGGAGGGGTCTCCGTCTCTGAACTCTTCACAGAATACACAACACAATCATGACCTAATGCATTCCTCAAGGCTACTAAGGCGATGCTTCCCCCGGCCCCGGGCGGGCGTTCGGTGCGGGCGGAAAGGACTACTACCTAACGTAGAATATGGGGGTGCCTAACGACGAACCCTGCCTGACTATCACCGGCCTGGTCCGGGACCTCGGTCCCGTGCCGGGACTGGACGGCAAAATGATCCGGGTGCTGGCCGGGGTTGACCTCACTGCCAGGCGGGGCCAGGTGACTGCCCTGCTGGGCGCAAACGGCGCCGGCAAGACCACCACGCTCGAGTGTGCCCAGGGACTGCAGCCCATCGACGGCGGCGACGTCCGTCTCCTTGGCGAGGCTCCTTATGGTGCCGGAGCAGAACTGCGCGCCCGGGTTGGCGTCATGCTCCAGGACGGCGGGCTGCCCCCCGCGGCCCGCCCGGTTGCCCTCCTGCGGCACATTGCCAGCATGTACCGGCAGCCCCGCGACGTCGATGAACTGGTCCACCGGCTGGGCATCAACAGTTTTGCCAGGACCGGGATCCGCCGGCTTTCCGGCGGCCAGCGCCAGCGTGTGGCCCTGGCTGCCGCGCTGGTCGGGAACCCCGAAGTGCTGTTCCTGGATGAGCCCAGCGCGGGACTCGACCCGCAGTCCCGCCAGATCGTCTTTGAACTGATCCAGGAACTGCGGGACGAAGGCCTGGGGATCATCCTCACCACCCACCTGCTCGACGATGCCCAGCGCCTGGCGGACTACGTGTACATCATTGATGACGGGCGCACGGTAGCCCGGGGCACCGTTCCGGAGCTCACGGCTCGGACGGAGGCCCACGCCGCAGGCCGAGAGCTTTCCTTCGAAGCACCACCCGGACTCAACCCGTCCGTGGCCGGCCTGGAGCACCTGTCCTTCACCGAGGACTCCCCCGGCAGGTATGTGCTCAGCGGCGAGTTCACCCCGGCTGACCTGGCCCGCCTGGCAGGGTGGTGGAATGAGGCAGGCATCCTGCCGGACAGTATCCATATGGCTTCACGCACGCTGGAGGACGTCTTCCTCGAACTCTCCGGAAAGGAGAACCGATGAGCGCCCCGGCTCCCCTGTCCGTTCGGGTCCTTAACCAGGGCCGGTACGAAGCTGAGACCATGCTGCGCAACGGCGAACAGCTGATCCTCGCCGTCGTGCTTCCCCTCCTGGGGCTTCTAGCCCTCAGCGTGACCCCGGTCCTTGATGCCTACGGCGAGTCCCGCATCGATACCGCGGCACCGGGCATCCTGGCGCTGTGCGCGCTCTCAACGGCATTCACCGGCCAGGGCATCGCCACCGGCTTCGACCGGCGCTACGGCGTCCTCCGGTTCCTGTCCACCACTCCCCTGGGCCGCGCCGGGCTCATTGCCGGCAAAGTCATTGCGGTGCTGTCCGTCCTTGCCATCCAGGTGGTACTGGTCAGCGCCGTCGCCCTGTTCATTGGGTGGCGTCCTTCGCTTCCCGGCGTGCCGCTGGCGCTGGTGCTCCTGGTCCTGGGCGCGGTGGCTTTCACCGCACTGGGCCTCCTGGTTGCCGGAACCGTCCGGCCCGAGGCTACGCTGGCCATAAC
Source organism: Arthrobacter sp. IK3 (assembly GCF_051337705.1). Taxonomy (NCBI): domain Bacteria; kingdom Bacillati; phylum Actinomycetota; class Actinomycetes; order Micrococcales; family Micrococcaceae; genus Arthrobacter; species Arthrobacter sp. IK3. The sequence goes on from NZ_JBPPSW010000005.1 coordinate 88,861, forward strand.
CAACCTGCTGTGGATCCTGCTGGCGGGGGTTGGCGGCATCATCCTTCCGGCTGCCAGCCTGCCGTCGGATATGGAGCCGTTCGTCCAGTTCCTTCCCTCGGCCGCCCTGGGCGATGTGATGAGATCAGCCCTGATCGATACGCAGTTCAACCTTTCCGCCACGCTCATCCTGCTGGCGTGGACAATCCTGGGCAGCCTCGCCGCTGTCCGCTGGTTCAAATGGAGTTAGTTCCCGTGTCCAACACCCCCGCCCCTGCACCTGCTGCCCGGACGGCTCCGCCTTCCAGCGGCCCCGCCACCGGCAAGCTGATCCGTTCACTGGCGGTGGCCACCCTGGTGGCGAACATCGCGATTGTGGTCACCGGCGGCGCCGTGCGGCTGACGGCTTCGGGCCTTGGCTGCCCGGAATGGCCGCTCTGCACAGCAGACTCACTGGTCACTACGCCGGAAATGGGCGTGCACGGCATCATCGAGTTCGGCAACCGGCTCCTGACCTTCGTGCTTGCCGCGATTGCGTTCGGCATGCTCGCCTCTGTCTGGAAGTCCCGCCGCAGCCGGCCTGACCTGCTCTGGCTGTCCGTCGCGGCGCTGGCCGGTATTCCGGCGCAGGCCTTCATTGGCGGGATCACTGTGTGGACCGGGCTCAATCCGTGGGTTGTTGGCCTGCACTTCATTGTGTCCATGGTGATCATCAGCGTTGCAGTGGTGCTGGTCAACCGTGCGTGGCTGAGCACCGAAGGTGTGGCCGGGTCCCACGCCCCCCTTGCTGACCAGCCCCTGCGTCCGGTGATCTGGGCAATTGGCATCCTGTCGGCCATCACGGTGGTCCTGGGTGTGATGGTCACCGGCTCCGGCCCGCACGCCGGAGACCACGGCGCGGCCCGGAACGGCCTGAACCCGGACCTGGTGACCCGGCTCCACGTAGTGCCGGTCTACCTGCTGGTGTTCGCCACCGCTGTTGCGCTCTTCCTCGTTTACCGCCGCGCTGCCGACAGCCGCCTGCGCACGTCCCTGGTGGTCTTCACCGCCGTCGTGCTCGCCCAGGCCGTAATTGGCTACGTGCAGCACTTCATGCATCTTCCGATCGTGCTGGTGGCCATGCATATGCTTGGCGCTTCACTGCTCACTGCGGCGGCTGCGCACGTGGTCTACACCGCGCTCTCCCGGAAGGTTCCGGGTCAGGCCCTGGCAGGCGCGGGCTCACCCGCTTCGAAGTAGCTGGCCGCCTAGCGCTGCTGTTCGCCCCGCGGCGAAAGACCCCACGGAACCTGGGTTCCCTGGGGTCTTTTGCGTTTCTGGGCGAATGCGGGGCGGGTTCTGGGGGCGCGGGTCGTGAGGCCGGGGCTGTGGGCTCGGGGGTGTGGCGGCCGGGCCGGAACAGCCGTAGCGCATGGGGAGATAACGCTGTTTAGATGCCTACTGCGCATCCTGTGGGGAGATAACGTCGCATGACCCGGTCCAAAGGGACCGTAAGTCACCGAAGGATTCGCGGCGGGCGGGCTAAACGACCGTAACTCACCGATGGATGTTGACCGACACTCTGGGGGCACGGGAGCGGGTGCCGTTCTCTGTCATGACGGGCATCGACGTCGGGCCTTCACGCCAGCTGTCTTTCAACGCAGGAAAGGTTGACGGCCCAGGCGCCGTGGAAGTCGGAGAGCATGCGCCGCACGGAGTCCCGCGGCCATCCTGCGGGGAGATAACCACGCTAAGACAGGCGGGAACCGGACCTACCCGAAGACCGGACCGCCGACGAACGGGTCGATCGCGAGGGCGACGAAGAGGATGGTCAGGTAGCTGATCGATCCGTGGAAAACCTTCATGGCGGACTTGTCGGACACGTCTTCGCGCTGGGCCCGGGAGTGGAGGCGGTGCGTCTCGGCGAGGAACCAGACCCCGCTGAGCACAGCGCCTGCGGTGTAGACCCAGCCTGCTCCGCCAACCGGGATGAGCAGGAGCGAGCACACGACGGTCGCGTAGGCGTAGAGGACAACCTGCACGGAGACGAGTTTCGCGCCGGCAACTGCGCCGAGCATGGGCACGGACGCGTTGCGGTAGTCCTCGCCGTACTTCATGGACAGCGGCCAGTAGTGCGGCGGCGTCCATAGGAAGATCACGGTGAAGAGGATGACGGCGGGCCATTCAACCGTGTTGGTGACGGCCGCCCAGGCAATCAGTACCGGCATGCAGCCGGCGATTCCGCCCCAGACAATGTTCTGGGTGGTACGGCGCTTCAGGATCAGCGTGTAGAACACCACGTAGAGCAGGATCGCGCCAAGGCCCAGCAGGCCCGTGAGCGGGTTGGCGCCGAACCACAGGAGCGCAATCGAGACGATGCCGAGAGCCCAGCCGAAGACGAGTGCTTCGCGCGGGCTGACTTCGCCGGTGACCAGGGGGCGCTTTTCGGTCCGGCGCATCAGCCGGTCCATGTCCCGGTCGATGTAGCAGTTGAAGACCCCGGCGCTGGCCGCAGCGAGGGCGCCGCCGACCATCGTGGCGACCATCAGCCAGACAGAGGGTATGCCGCCCTGCGCGAAGAACATGGTGGGCAGGGTGGTGACCAGCAGGAGTTCAATGACGCGCGGCTTCGTGAGGGCCACGTAGGCCCGGAGCTTACGTCCCACGCTCATTTTTCCGGCGTATACCGGAACCTCGGCGGGGGCATGCTGCGTACTCACGAAACGATCACTCAGTCCTGTCTGGAATCCTGTCTGGGCCGTAAAAGTCCACGCTCATCATAACCTCTATCCCCTGTAGAAAACGAAGCACGGATCGCTGGTCCGGGGTATTCGGGCCAGGTACGGGGAACCTGCGCCGCCCGGGGCGCAGAATGCGTCCCCCGATACGCCCAATGGCACGGGCTTCGGGATAAGGTTGAAAGCGGACATTTCCTGCAGGTCCGGCAGGTCAGCTGCACGGCACTGGCAGGAAATTTGTGCATGTCGGGTAACGATTGCGCACAAAACCCGGTTGTAGTGGTGAGAACACCGCGTCCGGCGCCGGAAAGCGCCGGTAATCCGTACAGAGAGGGGCCCGGTAAACGTGCCACATTTGGAAGAGCAGAACCTTACCTGGAGCGAGACGGACAGCAAGGCAGTAGATACCGTCCGCGTCCTGGCGGCCGACGCCGTCGAGAAGGTTGGCAATGGACACCCCGGAACCGCCATGAGCCTGGCTCCCGCGGCGTATCTGCTGTTCCAGAAGGTGATGCGGCACGATCCTGCGGACCCGCACTGGATCGGCCGTGACCGCTTCATCCTCTCCCCCGGCCACACATCGCTGACGCTCTACATCCAGCTGTTCCTCTCCGGCTACGGCCTGGAACTGGATGACCTGAAGGCGCTGCGCACCTGGGGTTCCAAGACCCCCGGCCACCCTGAATACCGGCACACTGACGGCGTCGAGATCACTACCGGCCCGCTGGGCCAGGGCCTGGCCTCCGCCGTCGGCTTCGCTTACGCGCAGCGCCGCCTGCGCGGAATGTTCGACGCCGATGCCCCGGCAGGCACCAGCCCCTTCGACCACACCATCTGGGTGATCGCGTCCGACGGGGACCTGCAGGAAGGCGTGACCTCGGAGGCCTCGTCGCTGGCGGGCCACCAAGAACTGGGCAACCTCGTGGTGATCTACGACGAGAACCACATTTCCATCGAGGATGACACCGACATCGCCTTCACCGAGGATGTCCTCAAGCGCTACGAAGCCTACGGCTGGCACACCCAGCGCGTTGACTGGACCGAGAGCGGCGAATACCGCGAAGACGTTAACGGCCTCTACGACGCACTGGCCAAGGCCAAGGCGGAGACCGGCCGGCCGTCCATCATCTCGCTGCGCACCATCATCGGCTGGCCCGCACCGAACAAGCAGAACACCGGCAAGATCCACGGTTCGGCCCTGGGCCGCGACGAGGTCGCCGCACTGAAGGAAACCCTGGGCTTCGACCCGGAGAAGTCCTTCGACGTCGATCCGGAGGTCCTCGAATACACCCGCGGAGTCCGTTCCCGCGGCGCCGAGGAACGCGCCCTCTGGAACGATTCGTTCAACGCCTGGCGGGAGGCCAACCCTGAAGGCGCGCAGCTCCTCGAGCGCATCCAGGCCGGCGAGCTGCCCCAGGGCTGGGAAGATTCGCTTCCGCAGTTCGAAGCAGGCAAGGACGTTTCCACCCGCGCCGCTTCCGGCAAGGTGCTCAGCGCCATCGGTCCGGTCCTTCCGGAGCTGTGGGGCGGTTCCGCCGACCTCGCGGAATCCAACAACACCACCATCGAAGGCGCTCCGTCCTTCGTTCCGGCCGGACGCCAGACCTCGGCGTGGTCAGGCGGGCCCTACGGCCGTGTCCTGCACTTCGGCATCCGCGAACACGCAGCAGCCGCGATCGTCAACGGCATCACCATGGCCAGCAACACCCGGGCGTTCTCCGGTACCTTCCTGATCTTCAGCGACTACCAGCGTCCGGCCATCCGCCTCGGCGCACTCATGGGCGTCCCGTCGATCTACGTGTGGACGCACGACTCGATTGGCCTGGGCGAAGACGGACCCACGCACCAGCCCGTCGAGCAGCTCGCCTCGCTGCGCGCCATCCCGGGACTCGACGTCGTCCGTCCCGCAGACGCCAACGAAGTGGCTGTCGCCTGGCGCACCATCCTGGAGAACACCGAGAACCCTGCAGGAATTGTGCTGACCCGCCAGAACGTTCCCACCTGGGAGCGCGGCACCGGAGCAGCAGGTGCCAGCGAATTCGGCTCGGCCGACGGCGCGGCACGCGGCGGATATGTCCTGGCGGAAGCCGTGCGGGACGGTCAGGCCGTTACCCCGGACGTCATCCTCATCGGCACCGGCTCGGAGGTCCAGCTGGCCGTCCAGGCACGCGAAGCACTCGCCGCCGAAGGCGTTGCTGCCCGTGTGGTCTCCATGCCGAGCGTTGAGTGGTTCAACCGGCAGGACGAGGACTACCGCGAATCCGTGCTGCCGCGTTCGATCAAGGCCCGGGTGTCGGTGGAAGCCGGCATCGCCCAGGGCTGGCGCGAATTCGTCGGCGATGACGGCCGCATGGTCTCCCTCGAGCACTTCGGCGCCTCCGCCGACTACAAGACCCTGTTCAACGAATTCGGCATCACGTCCGACGCCGTAGCCCAGGCTGCGCGGGATTCCCTCGCAGCAGTGCACGGCCGGGACGCAGCCCCTGCAGGTACCCCTGCAGCACCTTCCGGCGCGGACTCCACCGAGACCGGCGACCAGAAGTAATTAGGAAAAGGAGCACGTACCCCATGACTTCAACACCCACCGCAGCGCTTTCCGAAGCCGGCGTATCCATCTGGCTTGATGACCTGTCCCGGGAACGAATCACCTCCGGTTCGCTCAAGGACCTGATCGCTGACCGCAACGTCGTCGGCGTGACCACCAACCCGAGCATCTTCGCCGCGGCCCTGGCCAACGGCGAATCCTACGCAGCCCAGGTGCAGCAGCTTGCTGACACCGGGGCCGGCGTGGACAAGGCCGTCTTCGAGATCACCACCGACGACGTCATCCAGGCGTGCGACGTTTTCGCTCCGGTCTTCGAATCAAGCGGCGGCGTTGACGGACGGGTTTCCATCGAGGTGGATCCCCGGCTCTCGCGCGACACCCAGGGCACCGTCAACGAGGCCAAGGAACTCTTTGACAAGGTTGGCCGCAGCAACGTCCTGATCAAGATTCCCGCCACCGTAGAGGGACTGCCGGCCATCACCGCCGTGCTGGCCGAGGGCATCAGCGTCAACGTGACCCTGATCTTCTCCCTGCAGCGCTACCGCGAGGTCATCAACGCTTTCATGGCCGGCATTGAGCAGGCCAGGGAGAACGGCTACGACCTCTCGAAGATCCACTCCGTGGCGTCCTTCTTCGTCTCCCGCGTGGACAGCGAGATCGACAAGCGCCTGGACGCAGCCGGTACGGACGCGGCGAAGGCACTCAAGGGCAAGGCCGGGCTGGCCAACGCCCGCCTCGCCTACCAGGTCTACGAGGAGTCCTTCGCTTCCGAGCGCTGGCAGGTGCTGGCCGCGGCCGGTGCCAACGCGCAGCGCCCGCTGTGGGCCTCCACCGGCGTCAAGGACCCGTCCCTGCCGGACACGCTGTACGTCACCGAGCTGGTGGCGTCCGGCGTCGTGAACACCATGCCGGAGAAGACGCTCGAAGCGACCGCAGACCACGGCGTGGTTTCCGGCGACACGATCACCGGTACGTACGCCGAGTCCGCTGCCCTGCTCGATGAGCTGGACGCCGCCGGAGTCGACTACAACGACGTCGTTGAGGTCCTTGAGACGGAAGGCCTGGACAAGTTCGTTGTCTCCTGGGGCGAGCTGCTGGAGACCGTAAACGCCGCACTGGAAACCGCACGGAAGGCATAAGCACCCATGACCACTCTGTCCTTTGAAGCTGCAGGAGCCGCCCGCGACGCGGTGGAGGCGCACGTCCCCGCCCTGGTCCGGGACGAGGTAGCCACCCGGCTCCTCGCCCAGGACCCGACGCTGTGGGGGCCGGACGCCGAGGCGGAGGCTTCCATCCGGCTTGGCTGGCTGAACCCGGCACCGGCTTCCCGGCCGCTTCTGGGACAGATCCGGGCGCTGCGCGAAGAACTGGCCGCCGAGGGCGTGGACCGCGTGGTCCTGGCCGGCATGGGCGGTTCGTCGCTGGCCCCGGAAGTCATTACCCGCACTGCAGGCGTAAACCTGACGGTGCTTGATTCCACGGACCCGGACTCGGTTGCGGCCGCCCTGGCGGAAGACCTTGCGTCCACCGTCCTGGTGGTTTCCTCCAAGTCCGGGTCCACCGTGGAGACCGATTCGCAGCGCCGTGCCTTCGAGGACGCGTTCACCAAGGCCGGAATCGACGCCGCCTCGCGGATCGTCATCGTCACCGACCCCGGCTCGCCGCTGGACGCGGCGGCCCGCGAGGCCGGCTACCGCGCCGTGTTCAACGCCGATCCCCATGTGGGAGGCCGCTACTCGGCGCTGACCGCATTCGGTCTTGTCCCCTCCGGCCTGGCAGGCGCGGACATCGAGGAACTCCTTGACGCAGCCGAAGACACTGCCGAGATCCTCAGCGACAACGCTGAGGACAACATTGGCCTGGCACTGGGTGCGGCACTGGGTGGAACCAATCCGCTGCGCAACAAGATCGTGATTGTTGATGAAGGGTCCGGTCTGGCCGGCTTCCCGGACTGGGCAGAGCAGCTCATCGCCGAATCCACCGGCAAGCTGCAGACGGGGCTCCTCCCCGTCGTCGCGGAGCCCGGTGCACCCGAGGTGACCGGCGGGGCACCTGATGTCCTGGTTGTGCGCATAGCTGCTCCCGAGTCCGAGGCGGAGCCCGAAGGGGACCAGGTGGTTGTTTCCGGCAGCCTCGGTGCCCAGATGATGCTCTGGGAATACGCCACCGCCGTGGCCGGGCGCCTGCTCGGCATCAACCCCTTTGACCAGCCCGACGTCGAGGCCGCCAAGAAGGCTGCCCGCGGTCTGCTGGACGCCCAGCCCGAACCGGCTGCGCCGTCGTTCGTTGACGGCTCCGTTGAGGTGCGCGGCGACGCCGCCCTGCTGGACGGCGCGCAGACCCTCCCGGAGGCGCTCCGTGCACTGCTCGGGCAGCTCGGTGAAGACGGCTACCTCAGCATCCAGGCCTACCTTGACCGGGCCGCGCAGGCGGAACTCGAGGACCTCCGCCCGCAGCTGGCCGCCGCTACGGGCCGGCCCGTGACCTTCGGATGGGGCCCGCGGTTCCTGCACTCGACCGGCCAGTTCCACAAGGGCGGACCGGCGCAGGGCGTATACCTGCAGATCACCGGCAACTCCGGGCAGGATGTCCCGATCCCAGGGCGTCCCTTCAGCTTCGGGGAACTGATTTCGGCGCAGGCAGCCGGAGACGCCCAGGTCCTCGCGGACCACGGCCGCCCCGTGCTGCGCCTGAACCTGATTGAAAGGAAGGCCGGAGCGGCCCAGCTCGCCGCGGCCCTCACGGACCTGGGTGGTAAATAACTGATGTTCCATGAGCAAGACAACGGGTCGGCGTCCCCGCTGCGGGACCCCCGCGACCGGCGTCTCAGCCGGATCGCCGGGCCGTCCTCTTTGGTGATCTTCGGCGTGACAGGAGACCTGGCACGCAAGAAGCTCATTCCGGCCATCTATGACCTGGCCAACCGGGGCCTGCTCCCGCCCAGCTTCTCCCTGGTGGGTTTCGGCCGCCGCGAATGGAGCGACGCCGATTTTGCCGGTTACGTGAAGGGCGCCGTGCAGGCAGGTTCGCGTACCAAGTTCAATGAAAGTGTCTGGGACCAGCTGGTTGAAGGAATCCGCTTTGTACAGGGCGGCTTCGACGACAACGACGCGTTCGATACCCTGCACAGCACGCTGCGGGACCTCGACGAAAAGCGCGGCACCCGCGGGAACGTCGCGTTCTACCTCTCGGTACCGCCCAAGAGCTTCGAGCAGGTCTGCCAGCAGCTTTCCAGCCACGGGCTCGCCGGTTCCGGCGACGGCCGCTGGCGCCGCGTAGTGATCGAGAAGCCATTCGGACACGACCTGCAGTCCGCGCGGGACCTGAACGCCGTCGTCGAGTCTGTCTTCCCGCCGGACGCCGTCTTCCGCATTGACCATTACCTGGGCAAGGAGACGGTCCAGAACATCCTGGCGCTGCGCTTCGCGAACCAGCTGTTCGAACCGATCTGGAACGCCAACTACGTTGACCACGTGCAGATCACCATGGCTGAGGACATTGGCATTGGCGGGCGCGCCGGCTATTACGACGGCGTGGGCGCGGCCCGCGACGTCATCCAGAACCACCTGCTGCAGCTGTTGGCCCTCACGGCCATGGAGGAACCGATTTCCTTCGACGCCGCGCACCTGCGTGCCGAAAAGGAGAAGGTCCTGGCCGCCGTCCGGCTGCCGCGCGACCTCTCGCAGCACTCGGCCCGCGGCCAGTACACGGGCGGCTGGCAGGGCGGCGAGAAGGTGACGGGCTTCCTGGAAGAGGAAGGCTTTAACCCGGACTCGAAGACCGAGACGTTTGCGGCCGTGCGCCTGGACATCAATACCCGGCGCTGGGCCGGGGTGCCGTTCTACCTCCGGGCAGGCAAACGGCTCGGACGCCGCGTGACTGAAATCGCCGTCGTCTTCAAGCGGGCACCCAACCTGCTGTTCCGCGACCATGCCGAGGACGACTTCGGCCAGAACGCCGTTGTGATCCGCGTTCAGCCGGACGAAGGTGCAACCATCCGTTTCGGGTCCAAGGTCCCGGGAACACAGATGGAAGTGCGGGACGTCTCTATGGACTTCGGCTACGGCCACTCCTTTACCGAATCAAGTCCCGAGGCGTACGAACGCCTCATCCTGGACGTGCTGCTCGGTGAACCACCGCTGTTCCCGCGGCACCAGGAAGTGGAGCTCTCCTGGAAGATCGTTGACCCCTTCGAGGAATACTGGTCGTCCCTGGATGAACAGCCCGAACCCTACGCACCCGGAAGCTGGGGACCCGCCTCCGCCGATGAACTGCTAGCCCGCGACGGAAGGACCTGGAGAAGGCCGTGATAGTTGACCTGCCGGACACCACTACGTCAAAGGTGTCCAAGAAGATCGTTGCGATGCGGGACAAGGGCGGCGTGATTGCCCTGGGCCGGGTGCTGACCCTGGTAATCGTCACTGAGCCGGACTACGTGGAAGAAGCCATTGAGGCGGCCAATGACGCCAGCCGGGAACACCCCTGCCGGGTGATTGTGCTGGCAGCCGGTTCCGCCGACGAACCGTCCCGGCTCGATGCGCAGATCCGCGTGGGCGGCGACGCCGGTGCCTCCGACGTCATCCTGCTGTACGGGTACGGGGAACTGGCCGCCGAGAGCGAGTCACTGGTTTCCGCGCTGCTGCTGCCGGATGCCCCGATTGTGGTGTGGTGGCCGCACGGCCATCCCCAGTCCCCTGCCTCTACGCCGCTGGGACGGATTGCCCACCGCCGCATCACGGATGCTGCCAACGAACCGGATCCCAAGCAGGCCCTGCTGGATCTGAGTGCCAGCTACGCCGACGGCGACACGGACCTGAGCTGGACCCGGCTCACCCTGTGGCGGATCCAGCTGGCCGCGGTCCTGGAACAGAACGGAGCGGACGGCATCAGCTCCATCACGGTGGAGGGAGCTTCCGATTCGGCCAGCACCTTCCTGCTCGCCGCGTGGCTGAAGCACGCCCTGAAGGTTCCCGTGGAGATCATCCAGGATCCGGCCGGGACCGGAATCCGGCGGGTCCGCATCGAGCGGGACGCCGGAGCGCTGGAGCTCCGCCGCCCCGAAGGCAGCACTGCCTACCTGACCCAGCCCGGACAGCCTGAACAGCGTATTGCCCTCCCCCTGAGGACACTGCATGAATGCCTCGCAGAAGAGCTGCGCAGGCTCGATCCGGACGAAGTATTCGGAGAAGTACTGACCCAGGGGCTGGCCGCGTGCCTGGCCCCGGAAGGGAACGCCGCATGAGGCACTCCCCCAAAGGCGTGACGATCCATCCTGACTTTGATGCCCTGGTGAAGGCTACGGCGGCACGGCTCGTCACGAAACTCGTGGACGTACAGAGCAGGCGCGGAGAAGCGACCGTCGTCCTGACCGGCGGCAGCGCGGGCACGGCAGTGCTGGCCGCGGTGGCGGCCGGGCCGGCACGCACCGCCGTCGACTGGAGCCGCGTGAACTTTTGGTGGGGTGACGAGCGGTTCGTCGCGCCGGACTCCGCCGAGCGCAACGCCGTACCGGCGCAGGAGGCGCTCCTGAAGCCCCTGGGCGCCGATCCCGACCGCGTGCACGAGATGCCGTCCACCGCGGACTTCGACACGGTCGAGGAAGCCGCGGCCGCCTACGCCGCCGAACTTGCTGCCGCTGCGGAGGCGGAACAGCTGGCTGAGGGTTTTGCTGCACCCGATCCGCGGCTTCCGCGGTTCGATGTCCTGCTCCTCGGCGTCGGCCCGGATGCCCACGTAGCCTCGCTGTTCCCGGAAATGGCGGGAATCCGTACCAGCGGACAGACCACTGTTGCCGTGCGAAACTCCCCCAAGCCCCCGCCGGAACGGGTGTCACTGACCCTTGAGGCGATCAACAGCGCAGAGGAAGTCTGGCTGACGGTTGCCGGCGAGGACAAGGCCGGTGCGGTGGGGCTGGCCCTGGCCGGCGCCGGGCCGGTCCAGGTGCCTGCCGCAGGTCCGCGCGGACAGCTCAAGACCCGTTGGCTGATTGACCAGGCAGCCGCCTCGCAGCTGCCCGAAAGGCTGCTTGAGACCGAGGACACCGGCAGCTAGCTTCCACGTCTCGCAGGAAAAAGAAAGGCCCCGGTCCAAGTGACCGGGGCCTTTCCTGCGTTTATCGCCTGCAGTGCCTGAGCGCTCCTACGATTCGCCGGAGAACCGCTGGATGAGGCCCAGGGCAATAATGATCAGTCCCCAGGAAATGCCGAGGACCACGGTGAAGCGGTTGAGGTTCTTCTCAGCGACGCCCGATGACCCCATGCTGGTGCTCATGCCGCCGCCGAACATATCCGACATGCCGCCGCCGCGCCCCTTGTGCAGGAGAATCAGGAGGGTCAGCAGCAGGCTGCTCAGTCCCAGCAGGACAAGCAGGATGATCTTCAGAATTTCCACTTACGGCCTTTCACGGGTGACGCATCAGAATGGAGACCTTGCTGCTGTGCAGGTCAGACGTAGGTCAGTCGGTCACCAGATGTTCTTCGAACCTGACAATATTAGCAAATTCGGCCACATCCAAACTCGCCCCGCCCACCAGCACGCCGTCGACGTCACGCTCCTTGAGGATGCTGGCAGCGTTGGATGCCTTGACGGATCCGCCGTAGAGGAGACGCACCTTGGCGGCGACGGCGTCATCGTACAGGTCAGCCAGCTCCGTGCGGATGGTGGAACACATTTCCTGGGCGTCCTCGGGCCCGGCAACCTCGCCGGTTCCAATGGCCCAGACCGGTTCATAGGCGATCACGAGCTTGGAGACTTCCTCGGCCGAGAGCCCAGCCAGGTCGTTGCGGACCTGTTCGAGAGTGTGCAGGAGGTGCTCCCCCGCCTGGCGTTCGGCCAGGCCTTCGCCCACGCACAGGACCGGCGTGAGGTTGTTGCGGAAGGCAGCCTTGAGCTTGGCATTGAGCAGCTCGTCCGACTCGCCGTGGACACTGCGCCGTTCGCTGTGGCCCACCAGCACATAACTGCAGCCAAGCTTCGAGAGGAACTGGCCGGAGATGTCACCGGTATAGGCGCCGGAGTCTTCGGGAGACAGATCCTGCGCACCGTAGCCCACCTTCAGCTTGTCTCCCTGGACCAGGGTCTGGGTGCTGCGCAGGTCGGTGAACGGCGGGAAGACAACCACCTCGACGCGGGCGTAGTCGTGCCGGGCATCACTGAGGGTCCACGCCAGCTTCTGCAGCAGGGTGATCCCCTGGACGTGGTCCATGTTCATTTTCCAGTTGCCCGCGATCAGCGGGGTGCGGTCGTACTTGCCGTTGGTGGAGGTTGTCATCTCTGCTCCGGTTTCCTAGTGAGTGGGTAAAGTTCCGCGGACACGCCGAACGGGCCCGCCGGATCAGCTCCGGCGGGCCCGTCCGGGGCCTACTTGTCGAGGACGGCAATCCCCGGGAGTTCCTTGCCCTCAAGGTACTCCAGGCTCGCGCCGCCGCCGGTTGAGATATGCGAGAAGTCGCTGTCGGAGAAACCGAGCTTGCGCACGGCCGCAGCGGAGTCGCCGCCGCCTACAACGGTCAGGCCTGAGCACTCCTTCAGCCCCTGGGCTACGGCACGCGTGCCGCCGGCGAAAGCGTCGAATTCAAAGACCCCCATGGGGCCGTTCCAGAACACGGTCTGGCCTGACCGAATGCGTTCGGCAAAGGCAGCGCCCGAAGCCGGGCCGATGTCGAGGCCGATGCCCGAGGCACCGAAGCGGCTCGTTTCCATCGAGTCGGCAGCCACCACCTCATGCTCGGCGTCCGCAGCGAACTTGTCCGCAACCACAATGTCCGTCGGGAGGACGAATTCGCAACCGGCTTCCTTGGCGCGCGCCAGGTAGTCCTTGACCGTGTCGATCTGGTCCTCTTCCAGCAGCGAAGCACCCACCTTGTGGCCCTGCGCGGCAAGGAAGGTGAACACCATGCCGCCGCCCACCAGCAGGTAGTCCGCCCGGGTCATGAGGTTCTCGATCACTGCCAGCTTGTCCGAGACCTTTGAACCGCCGAGCACCACCACGTACGGCTTGGCCGGGTCCTTGGTGAGGCGGGACAGGACCTCGAGTTCGCTGCGAACGAGGTTGCCTTCATAGGCGGGCAGGACTTCGGCGATGTCGTAGACGCTGGCATGCCTGCGGTGGACGGCGCCAAAGGCATCGTCCACGAACGCTCCGCTGTTCCCGGTCAGGGAAGACAGCTCACGTGCAAGCTCCTGACGCTCCGCGTCGTCCTTGGACGTCTCGCGCGGGTCGAAACGGATGTTCTGCAGGACCAGCACGCTGCCGGCAGCCAGCGATTCGGCCAGGTCCCGGGCGCTGGAACCAACGACGTCCTCGGCAAACTCAACCGGGAAGGGAGCGAGTTCGTCCAGCCGGTCCGCGGCGGGGCGGAGGTTGTACTTCTCGTCCGGTTTGCCCTTGGGCCTGCCCAGGTGGGCCATGACGATCACCTTGGCGCCGTGCTCGACCAGCAGCTGCAGTGTGGGAATTGAGGCACGGATCCGGCCATCGTCGGTGACGCGCCCGTCATCCAGCGGCACGTTGAGGTCGGAGCGGACCAGAACGTACCTGTTGTCAACGCCGTCGCTGATCAGTTCGTCAAGTGTCTTGATTGTCATGTCAACCTTTGTTTCTTAGCCGTTCGGGCGGGGACCTAGAGCTTCGAGGCTACGAGCGCGGTGAGGTCCACCAGGCGGCAGGAGTAGCCCCATTCGTTGTCATACCAGCCAACAACCTTGACCTCGTTGCCCATCACCCGGGTCAGCGGGGCATCAAAGATGCAGGACGAAGGATCAGTCACGATGTCGGAGGAGACAATTGGTTCGTCGGAGTAGCGCAGGTAGCCGTTGAGGTTTCCTTCGCTGGCAGCCTTGTAGGCGTCATTGATTTCCTCGACGCTGGCCTCGCGCGCCAGGTTGACGGTCAGGTCAGTCACGGAACCGGTGGGAACCGGTACGCGGAGGGCGAAGCCGTCCAGCTTTCCGTCGAGTTCGGGAATGACCAGGCCGATCGCCTTGGCTGCTCCGGTGGTGGTGGGAACGATGTTCAGTGCTGCGGCGCGGGCCCGGCGCAGGTCGCGGTGCGGCCCGTCCTGCAGGTTCTGGTCAGCCGTGTAGGCGTGCACGGTGGTCATCAGGCCGCGCTCAATGCCAAACGCGTCGTTGATGACCTTGGCAAGCGGGGCCAGGCAGTTGGTGGTGCAGGACGCGTTGGAGACGATGCTGTCTGTGGCCGGATCGTACTCGGAGTCGTTGACACCCATGACGATGGTGCGGTCGGCTCCCTTGCCGGGTGCGGAGATCAGGACCTTCTTGGCGCCGGCGTCCAGGTGCTTGCGGGCGTCGTCGGCCTTGGTGAAGAACCCGGTGGATTCGATGACAATGTCCACGCCCATGTCTTTCCAGGGCAGATTGGACGGGTCCCGCTCGGCGAGGACCTTAATGGTCTTGCCGCCTACCACCAGGTTCCCGTCCTGGACCTCGACGCTTTCGCCGATGCGCCCGGTAATGGAGTCGTACTTGAGCAGGTGGGCCAGGGCCTCGGGGCTGGTCAGGTCATTGACTGCGACAATGTCCAGATCCGCATTCTGTTCGAGTGCCGCCCGAAAGTAGTTGCGTCCGATACGCCCGAATCCGTTGATTCCAACACGAGTAGTCACTTTTGTTCTCTCCTTGATAGCGGTCGTTCGAGAATCAGTGACCTCAGTGGTGCGAGGCCACTTCAGTTGACTTCACAGGAGCGGCGCATTCCGGACCTGCATCGGCGCACGGATTGCCGGTCAGGCACTGCGCGAGCCGTTGCTTCATCTTACGCGCAGGTGCCGCCGGTGTGTGACCGGCGGCACCTGATAATCGGCGTCGAGGACGCGATTATTGCGTGTTACGCGGGCAGGATCAGCCCGGTTGCGCCGGAGCGTGCCGCGTCGAAGCGGGCAGCGACGTCGGCCCAGTTGACGATGTTCCAGAAGGCCTTGACGTAGTCAGCCTTGACGTTGACGTAGTCCAGGTAGAAGGCGTGCTCCCACATGTCCAGCATCAGCAGGGGGATGGTGCCAACCGGGATGTTGCCCTGCTGGTCATAGAGCTGCTCAATGACGAGGTTTCCGCCGAGCGGCTCGTAGGCCAGGATGGCCCAGCCGGAGCCCTGCAGGGAGTTGGCCGCAGCGGTGAACTGGCCGCGGAAACCATCGAAGGATCCGAAGAAGTCCTCGATGGCTGCTGCGAGCTCGCCTTCCGGCTTGTCGCCGCCTTCGGGAGACAGGTTGTTCCAGAAGATGGAGTGGTTGGTGTGGCCGCCGAGGTGGAAGGCCAGATCCTTGGAGAGCTTCGGGATGTTGCCGAACTCGCCCTTTTCGCGGGCTTCAGCCATCTGGGCCAGTGCGGTGTTGGCTCCGGCGACGTAGGTGGCGTGGTGCTTGTCATGGTGGAGCTCCATGATGCGCGCCGAGATGTGGGGCTCAAGGGCTGCGTAGTCGTACGGCAGTTCCGGCAGTGTGTATTCGTTCACGAAAATCCTCCGTTGATGCTCGGATCCATAGTTCCGGATGGCGGGTCCATCCGGACGTCTGATAGTGCTGCATAAATCAGCACGCTTAGTCCATCCTATGCAAGACGTTACTGGTCTAGCATTTCAGGGGTCACATTGGCTTCAGTGCCGGGAATACCAAGTTCAGCTGCGCGCTTATCCGCCATGGCAAGAAGCCGGCGGATGCGCCCTGCAATCGCGTCCTTGGTCATGGGCGGGTCAGCCAGCCGGCCAAGCTCGTCAAGGCTCGCCTGCTTGTGCGCAACCCGCAGCTCGCCGGCGTAGCGAAGGTGCTCCGGGACGTCCTCCCCCAGGATTTCAAGGGCCCGCTCCACGCGGGCGCCGGCGGCAACGGCTGCCTGGGCCGACCGCCGGAGGTTGGCGTCGTCGAAGTTTGCCAGGCGGTTGGCCGTGGCGCGGACTTCCTTGCGCATCCGGCGTTCTTCCCAGACCATCAGCGCGTCGTGGGCGCCCATGCGGGTCAGCAGCGCAGCGATGGTGTCACCGTCACGGATCACTACCCGGTCCACGCCGCGCACTTCCCGGGCCTTGGCCTGGATGCCGATGCGGCGGGCTGCACCAACGAGGGCAAGGGCAGCCTCCGGGCCGGGGCAGGTGACTTCCAGGGACGAGGAACGGCCGGGTTCGGTCAGGGAACCATGGACCAGGAACGCGCCCCGCCAGACTGCCTCGGCATCCGCGGCTGATCCGTTGACGACGACGGAGGGCAGGCCGCGTACCGGCCTGCCGCGGGCGTCAAGCAGTCCGGTCTGCCGGGCCAGGGATTCCCCGTCCTTGACCACGCGGACAACGTAGCGGTTGCCGCGGCGGAGTCCGGAACCGGAAACCACAACGATGTCGCTGGCGTGGCCGTAGACTTCCGCGATTGCGGCTCGAAGCCGGCGCGCCGTGGAGGCCAGGTCCACTTCCGCTTCAATCACGATCCGGCCCGAAATGATGTGCAGGCCTCCTGCAAAACGCAGCATCGCCGAGACTTCGGCTTTACGTACCGAGGACTTCTTCACGCTTAGGCGCGAAAGTTCCTCTTTGACTGCAGCAGTCAGCGCCACAAATACACTCCTAGCTTTCCCCAAAAATATCGTGATAGGCAGCGGCCAGCCGCAGCGGATCATGGACCGGCCCACCAGCCGCTGCCCCTACCTTACCGAAGACGGCCCGTGCGCCCATTTCCGCGGCCGCCGCCGTGAATGCGTCCCGGTCCCCGACAACCGCTGGGTCCGCCAGCACCGCGTCGATCTTGAACCCCGGCGCATAGCGCCGGATGGCGTGCAGGTGGTCCACGGCACTCATGCCCGCGGTTTCCTTCGTTTCGTTGAGCAGGTTCATGGTCAGGCAGCGGCGTGCGCTGGTTGCGCAGAGCGCATCCCTCATCTGCGGGAGGAGCAGGTGCGGGAGTACCGAGGTGTACCAGGAGCCCGGGCCCAGGATGACCCAGTCCGCCTTCTCGATGGCCGTCAGCGCGTCCTGGCAGGCCGGCGCGTCGGACGGCAGCAGCCGCACGTTGAGCACGTTGGACCGGGTGCCGGCTACGGCCAGTTCGGCCTGGCCGGTCACGGTGTCATGGCGCAGCCCGGACTCGGTCTGGCGCAGAACATCTCCCTGGATGGTGAGCGGCTGTGTAGACATCGGCAGGACCTGGCCGCGGGCGCCAAGCAGCGCGCCGGCCCACTGCAGGCCGGCCACCGGATCACCGAGGAGCTCCCACAGGGTAACGATCAGCAGGTTGCCCAGCGCATGGTTGTCCAGCGATCCCTCAACCCCGGGGCGTGACTTGAAGCGGTGCTGCATGACGTCCCGCCAGGTGCGCCCCCAGTCCGTGTCGTCACAGAGCGCGGCCAGCGCCATGCGCAGGTCGCCGGGAGGCAGCACATCCAGTTCCTCGCGCAGCCGTCCCGAGGATCCTCCGTTGTCCGCCACGGTGACCACGGCCGTGAGGTCCGTGGTCAGCAGGCGCAGCGCCGAGAGCGTGGCGGAGAGTCCGTGCCCGCCGCCCAGCGCGACGACGGCAGGAGGTTTGGTCCCGCTGGTTGCGGGAAGCGTGGACCCCTCCGGAAGCACCGGAATGGGGCCGGTGAGGAAACCCACCTACTCCCGCCCCAGGTCACGGTGGTGGGCCGCGACAGTCACGTGCGGCAGCTTGGCCAGGCGCTTGGCAAGCTCCTCGGTGACCGCAACGGAACGGTGCTTGCCGCCGGTGCAGCCGACGGCGATGGTGGCGTAGTGCTTGTTCTCGCGGCGGTAGCCGTCAATCACCGGCACCAGCGCGTCCACGTAGCGGTCCAGGAATTCTTCCGTGCCGAGGGCGGAGAGGACGAAGTCCCGGACATCGGCATCCTGGCCGGTGTGCGGGCGAAGCTGGGGAACCCAGTGCGGATTGGGGATGAAGCGGACGTCGGCGACGAAGTTCGAGTCGACCGGCAGGCCGTACTTGAAGCCGAAGCTCATGACGTTCAGCCGCAGGACTATGGGGCCCTGCTCGGAGAAGAGTTCGGTCACGGCTGTGGCCAGGGCGTGCACGTTGAGCTTGGTGGTGTCGATGATGATGTCCGCGGTATCGCGGAGTTCCTTCACGACGTCGCGTTCAGCGGCGATGCCGTCGAGGATCCGGCCGTCCTCCTGCAGCGGATGCGGCCGGCGGCCGGACTCAAAGCGCTGGACCAGGGTCTGGTCCGAGGCGTCCAGGAACAGGACCCGGTAGGTGACTCCGGCGGCCCGCAGGTTGTTCAGTGCTTCCCGGATGTCCTGGAAAAGCTCCTTGCTGCGCACGTCTATGACCACAGCGAGCTTGGGAATCGAGTGCGGCATCCGCGAGACGAGTTCGGTGAGGGTTCCGAGCATGAGCGGAGGCAGGTTCTCCACCACGTACCAGCCGTGGTCCTCCAGCGCGTTGGCCGCCGTGCTGCGGCCGGCACCGGACATGCCGGTGACAACAAGCAGCTCGGACTCGGCGGGTTTGACGCTTTGCAGCCCGTCCACTTCAGTCATTCGTCTTTCCTGTCCCTCACCGGGCTCCCCATGCAGGGAAGGGCCCGCTATTCACCGCCTGCCCGGGAAAGGTTCCGGGCAGTCCAGCCATCCCAGCCTAGCTAAGATTCAATGATTTCGCCGGTGGTCATGTTCACGGCCGGCGCAGCGTCGACGGCGGTGGATGCCAGGGCGGCCTGCAGCGCGGCAGCCATCGATGGCCCAATGCCCGGCACCTCCTGCAGCTGCGCCGCGTCGGCCTGCTTGAGCCGGCGGACGGAACCGAAGTGCTTCAGCAGTGCCTTCTGCTTAGCCGGACCAAGGCCGGGGACTGAGTCCAGCACCGAAGCGGTCATGGACTTGCCGCGTTTCTGCCGGTGGAACGTGATAGCAAAACGGTGTGCTTCGTCTCGGATCCGCTGCAGCAGGAACAGGGCCTGGGAGGAACGCGGAAGGATCACCGGGAAGTCGCTTTCCGGAACCCACACCTCTTCCAGCCGCTTGGCCAGACCCACCACGTACACGTCGGTGATGCCCAGGTCCTCAAGGGCCTTCGACGCCGCTGAGACCTGGGGCTTGCCGCCGTCGACCACCACCAGGTTGGGCGGGTACGCGAACTTTGCCTTCGGCGTTGCCGTCAGCGTGTCAGCCACCGGCGTGCCGGGACCGGGGACCGGAGCGCCGGCGCCGGGTTCGGCATCCGGAACTTCCGCGGCGGGATCGAAGTTTTCCGCCAGGTAGTGCTTGAACCGCCGTGAGATGACGTCGTACATGGACGCAGTGTCATCGCGTGCGGCCTCGCCCGTGATGGAGAAGCGCCGGTAGTCGGACTTCTTCATCAGCCCGTCCTCGGCGACCACCATCGAGGCAACCACGTTGGTTCCCTGGACGTGGGAGATGTCGTAGCACTCGATCCGCAGCAGCGGAACCGGCAGGTCCAGCGCCTCCTGCAGTTCGGACAGCGCGGCTGACCGGGTGGTGAGGTCTCCGGCGCGGCGGCTCTTGTGCAGCCGCATAGCGTCCTCGGCGTTGCGGGTGACCGTTTCCATCAGTGATTTCTTGTCCCCGCGCTGAGGGACCGAGATCTTGACCTTGGAGCCGCGCAGGCCGTGCAGCCAGACCTGTAGTTCCTCGGCGTTTTCCGGCAGCACGGGCACCAGGACGCGCCGCGGAATGCTGTCCTGTGCCGAGGCCTCACCGTAGACCTGCTGGAGCAGGTGTTCCACCATTTCGCCGGTGTCCATGTCTTCGACCTTCTCCACCACCCAGCCCCGCTGGCCGCGGATCCGGCCGCCGCGGACGTGGAAGACCTGCACCGAGGCTTCGAGCTCGTCCTGCACCATGCCGAAGATGTCCGCGTCGGTGTCCTCTGACAGGACCACGGTGTTGCGTTCGAAGACCTTCTTCAGTGCGGCGATGTCATCCCGCAGCCGTGCTGCGGACTCATAGTCCAGGTCCGCAACCGCTGCCTGCATCTGCTTTTCAAGGTCATTGATGAAGCGCTTTCCCTCGCCGGACATGAAGGAACAGAGTTCAGCGGCCAGCGCCTTGTGGTCTTCCGGGCTGATCCGGCCCACGCAGGGAGCGGAGCATTTGTCTATATATCCGAGCAGGCAGGGCCGGCCGGTGCGCTCCGCCCGCTTGAAGACCCCTGCACTGCAGGTGCGGACGGGGAACACGCGCAGGAGGGTGTCGAGTGTCTCGCGGATGGCCTTCGCCGGGTAGAACGGGCCGAAGTAGCGGGTGTCCTTCCGGCGTTCCCCGCGCATCACCTGGGCGCGGGGGTACTTCTCCCCCATGGTGACGGCAAGGTACGGATAGGACTTGTCATCCCGGAACATGATGTTGAACCGGGGATTGAATTCCTTGATCCAGGTGTACTCAAGCTGCAGTGCTTCGAGTTCGGTACCAACCACCGTCCATTCGACGCTGGTGGCCGTGAAGACCATGGCCCGGGTCTTGGGCATCAGCTGCCGGGGGCTGGCGAAGTACGAGTTCAGCCGTGAACGGAGGTTCTTCGCCTTGCCAACGTAGATGACCCGCCGGTATTCATCCCGGAATCGGTATACCCCGGGTTCGGTCGGGATCTCCCCCGTCCGGGGCCGGTAAGTTGCTGGATCTGCCACTTTTCCATCCTACGGCCCAGCCCCGGCGGCCGGAGCCGGGTTCGCCGCCCGCGCAAAGCGCCGGAAGGGGCCTATGCGCCGTCGGGCTTGTTCTGGTTGTAGCTGCCGGCCCGTTCCTGCCCGGACAGTTCGGCGATTGCGTCCATGACCGCATCGGTTACCCGGCGCCGTTCCGGAAGCGCATGCTGGGGTCCTGTCTTGGAGAAGTAGAGCGGGCGGCCCACGGTCATGGTGAACGAGTGCGGCTTGACCCATTTCTTGCCGGCAGGCTGCAGCCTCTCCGTGCCCACCAGGCCCACCGGAACCACCGGCGCACCCGAGGTGAGGGCAAGCCAGCCGACGCCGGTGCGGCCCCGGTAGAGCAGCCCGTCACGGGACCGCGTGCCCTCGGGGTAGATGCCGATTCCGCCGCCCGTTTCCAGGACGTCGAGCAGGGACTTGAGGGCAGCCACGCTGGCCGCCTGCTGGCCGCGCTCCACCGGAATGGACCCCACGCTCTCGAAGAAGTTGCGCATTGCGGCGCCCTTGAGGCCGGGTGTGGTGAAGTACTCGGCCTTGGCGAAGAACCCGACCCTGCGGGGCATGAGCGCTTGGATGAGCACGCTGTCCAGGAAGGACAGGTGGTTGGCGGCCACGATGAAGGGCCCGCTGGTGGGGACGTTCTCCAGTCCGGTGATGGTGGGCCGGCAGAGGGAAATGAGACCGCGCGTGCTCGAGCGGGTGAGGTTATAGAGTCCCATGTGCACCTGCCGTCCGGACACATGAATGCACGGCCGGGACTAGGTCTTCCGGGAACTGCACGACGGCGGCGGCACCGGCTGCCTCAAGCTCGCCGTCCTGCGCGAATCCCCAACCCACTCCAATACAGGGGATGCCGTTGGCGGAAGCACCATGGACGTCGTGGGACCGGTCGCCGATCATCACGGCATTGGAATACTCGCCGGCATGCTGGGCCAGGGCTGCCCCCACAATGGAGACCTTGCCGTCGGCAGCGGCCAGCCGTTCGTCTGCCGGTGAACCATGGATCGAATCGAACAGGAGATCAAGCCCCTGGACTGCCAGCAGGTCACGGGCAAGGGGTTCAGGCTTCTGAGTTGCGACGGCCACGAGTGCGCCTTCAGCCCGCAGGGTACGCACGGCGTCCGCTACACGGGGGTACGGCCTGCTCGAGGCCATTCCGGTTTCCCGGTAGCCCCTGCGGTACTCGGCGATCACGTGCTCCAGGCGGTCCGCGGGCACCGCAGCGATTCCGGTGAGGGAATCCTTCAGCGCTGGCCCCACCATGCGGTCCAGCTCAGCGGCTGGCGGGACGGGGAGTCCCGATGCGGCGAGAGCTGCCGCAATGCCTCCGGTAATGCTGCCGGCCGGGTCCACCAGCGTTCCATCCAGGTCGAAGAGGACCAGGAGCCTTGAATTCGTCACCGGGCAAGTTTCGCACAGAGAACCGCGGGAGGGTAAACCAGCCGCCGGAGGTATAACCGGACCGGAATATGTCAGCTGTATTTGCTTTCCGGGCAGGGCCCCTAGCCGAGGATTTCCGCCAGGAACCTGCCGGTATGGCTGTCCGGGGACTTCGCGACCTTTTCGGGCGTGCCCGAGGCGACGACCATGCCGCCGCCGGTGCCGCCGTCGGGACCCAGGTCGATGAGCCAGTCGGCACTCTTGATGACGTCCAGGTTGTGTTCGATGGTGATCACGGTGTTGCCCTTGTCCACCAGGCCCTGGAGCACGAGGAGCAGCTTGCGCACGTCTTCGAAGTGCAGGCCGGTGGTGGGTTCGTCCAGCACGTAGACACTGCGGCCGTTGGAGCGCTTCTGAAGCTCGGCCGCGAGCTTGACCCGCTGGGCCTCGCCGCCGGAGAGCGTGGTGGCCGGCTGGCCCAGGCGGACGTAGCCGAGTCCGACGTCGACCAGCGTGTTGAGGTGCCGGGCGATCGGGGCGAAGGCAGCGAAGAACTCAGCCGCTTCGGCAATCGGCATGTCCAGGATTTCGGCGATGTTCTTGCCCTTGTAGTGGACTTCCAGGGTTTCCCGGTTGAAACGGGCACCATGGCAGACCTCGCACGGAACGTAGACGTCCGGCAGGAAGTTCATCTCGATCTTCAGGGTGCCGTCGCCGTGGCAGGCTTCGCAGCGCCCTCCCTTGACGTTGAAGGAGAACCTGCCCGGCAGGTAGCCGCGGACCTTTGCTTCCGTGGTTTCGGCGAAGAGCTTGCGGATGTGGTCGAACACGCCTGTGTACGTTGCCGCATTGGAGCGCGGTGTGCGTCCGATGGGGCTCTGGTCCACGTGGATGACCTTGTCCAGGTGTTCCAGTCCGTCAACCCGGGTGTGGCGCCCCGCAACGTGCTTTGCGCCGTTGAGCTTGCTGGCCAGGACCCGGTAGAGGATGTCATTGATCAGCGTGGATTTGCCGGAACCGGAGACGCCCGTGACTGCGGTGAAGACACCCAGCGGCACACTGACGTCGATGTTGCGCAGGTTGTTCTCCCGCGCACCGACGATCTTGAGCTGGCGTGACTTGTCCACCTTGCGCCGCTTCGCGGGAATCTCGATCTTCCGCCGGCCGGCGAGGTAGTCGCCGGTGACGGAGCGGGTGTTGGTGAGCAGTTCGGACAACGGTCCGGAGTGGACGATTTCGCCGCCCTTCTCCCCTGCCCCGGGTCCAACGTCGACGATCCAGTCGGCTTCGTGGATCGTGTCTTCGTCATGCTCTACGACAATCAGGGTATTGCCGAGGTTCCGCAGCCGGGCCAGGGTTTCGATCAGCCGGCGGTTGTCCCGCTGGTGCAGTCCGATCGACGGCTCATCCAGGACATACAGCACACCAACCAGGCCGGAGCCGATCTGGGTTGCCAGGCGGATCCGCTGGGCTTCGCCGCCGGACAGGGTTGCAGCCGGACGGTCCAGGGACAGGTACTCCAGGCCGACGTCGAGCAGGAAGGTCAGGCGGGCCTTGATCTCCTTGAGGACCTGCTCACCGATCTTCGCCTCGCGGTCCGTCAGTTCGAGGTTCTCGAAGAAGGCAGCGGCGTCGCGCAGGGGCATGGCGCTGGCTTCGGCGATGTTGCGCTTGTTGATCAGCACTGACAGGGAGGCCGGGTTCAGGCGTGCGCCGCCGCACTCGGGGCATGCGATTTCCCGCATGTACTCCTCGTACCGGTCGCGGGAGCTCTCGGACTCGGTTTCCTGGTGCTTGCGCTTGATGTAGCCGATCACGCCTTCGAAGCCCGTGGTGTACTTGCGTTCCCGGCCGAAGCGGTTGCGGTACTGGACCACCACCTTGTGGTCCTTGCCGTGCAGCACGGCCTCCCGGGCCTTGGCGGGCAGCTTCTTCCACGCCACATCCATGGAGAAGCCCATGTCCTTGGCCAGGCCGGTCAGCAGGCGGTTCCAGTACTCGGTGGTGGCAGTGCCCATCGACCAGGGCGCGATTGCGCCGGCGGCTAGGCTGAGGTTCGGATTGGGAACCACCAGCTCCTCGTCCACCTCCAGCCGTGAGCCGATTCCGGTGCACACCGGGCAGGCGCCGAACGGGTTGTTGAAGGAGAAGGACCGCGGTTCAATCTCGTCAATGGCCAGCGGGTGCTCGTTAGGGCAGGCAAGATGCTCGGAGAAGCTCCGGGTCCGCTCCGGGCTGTCCTCCGGGAGGTCCACGAAGTCCGCCAGGACACGGCCGTCTGCCAGCCCCAGGGCGGTTTCAACGGAATCCGTAAGCCGCTGGCGGATGCCTTCCTTGGCAACCAGGCGGTCGATGACCACTTCGATGGTGTGCTTGTACTGCTTGCCCAGCTTGGGCGGATCAGACAGCTGGATGGTCTTGCCGTCTACCTTGGCACGCGAGTAGCCCTTGGCAGCGAGGTCCTTGAAGAGGTCCACGAACTCGCCCTTGCGTCCGCGCACCACCGGGGCCAGGATCTGGTATCGCGTGCCCTCTTCAAGCTCGAGCAGCTGGTCGGTGATCTGCTGCGGGGTCTGTCGGGTGACGGGTTCACCGCAGACCGGGCAGAACGGAGTGCCTACGCGTGCCCAGAGCAGGCGCATGTAGTCGTGGATCTCGGTAATGGTGCCCACGGTCGAGCGGGGGTTCCGGCTCGTTGACTTCTGGTCGATGGAAACTGCCGGTGAGAGCCCCTCGATAAAATCGACGTCGGGCTTGTCCACCTGGCCCAGGAACATCCGGGCATAGGAGGAAAGGGACTCGACGTAGCGCCGCTGGCCCTCGGCGAAGATCGTGTCGAACGCCAGAGAAGACTTTCCCGATCCGGAGAGGCCCGTGAAGACGATCATGGCGTCGCGCGGGAGATCAAGGTCCACGTTCTGCAGGTTGTGTTCCCTTGCACCCTTCACCACCAGGCGCGAAAGATCGCCGGATGGGTGCGGATTGTGGCCAGAAGTCAGTGAAGTCGCGGTAGACACGCTTTCCACTCTAGATCAAACGGGATTCGAAGACGTATTCGAGGGCGGGCGTGTTCACCGCTGGCGTAGGGCCGCCTGGACGATGGACAGCGCTTCCTTGTGGTCCACCCCGTTGGCGCTCACCGTCTCGGCGAAAACCCGTGCGGCTTCGGCGACGCGGCGGCGTCCGTTGTCCCCTGCGGCTGCCACGACGGTGCCGGCCCGGGACCGCGTGGTTACCACCTCGGCCTGCTCGAGTTCGCGGTAGGCGCGGGCCACCGTATTGACCGCCAGTCCCAGCTGCGCAGCGAGGGTACGCACCGGCGGAAGCCGGGTGCCCACGGGCAGGCTGCCGTCATTGGCGGCGTCGAGGATCTGCAGGCGGAGCTGTTCGTACGGGGGCACCGAGCTTGCCGCATCGATCCGCACCCAGTTGAGCACGCCGTCGTCCATGCCACCGCTCTCTTTTCACCTGCCGCCGGTCCGCGGATGCGGGCCGGTACCGGATCCATCTTGCCACGGACCCGCCCCGGGCCGGCGGAGGACGGACCTACTCCGGTGAGTCAGCGGTGGAAGCCGGTTCACTGAACTGGGACTGGTAGAGCTGAGCGTAGAAGCCGCCGGCGTCCAGGAGGGCCTCATGGGTTCCCTGTTCGACGATTTCCCCGTTGCGTACCGCGAGGATGACGTCCGCGTCGCGGATGGTGGAAAGCCGGTGGGCAATGACGAAGCTCGTGCGGGCCTCGCGCAGCGCTCCCATGGCCAGGCGGATGGCCACCTCGGTCCGCGTGTCCACCGAGCTGGTCGCTTCGTCCAGCACGAGGATGGACGGGTTGGCCAGCCAGGCCCGGGCGATGGTGATGAGCTGGCGCTGCCCCTGGCTCAGCGACCCGCCGTCTGATCCGAGGACAGTGTCATAGCCTTCCGGCAGCGAACGGACGAAATGGTCAACGTGGGTGGCTTTCGCGGCGGCAATGATTTGCTCTTCGGTGGCGTCCGGTGCCCCGTAGGCCAGATTCTCCCGGATGGTTCCCTCGAAGAGCCAGGCGTCCTGGAGGACCATGCCGATGCGGCGGCGCACGTCGTCGCGGGTCATTGCCATGGTGTTCACGCCGTCCAGCAGGATTTCGCCGGAGTCCACGTCGTAGAAGCGCATCAACAGGTTCACCAGCGTGGTTTTCCCGGCTCCGGTTGGTCCGACGATGGCAACCGTCTGGCCCGGTTTAGCGTCAAAGGAGAGGTCCTGGATCAGCGGAACCTGTGGTGAATAAGAGAAGCTGACGTGCCTGAAGGCGACGTCGCCGCGGATCTTTCCGAGCCGCACCGGATCCCTGGGATCGGGTGCGATCTCCTCCGCATCCAGCAGGGCAAAGACCCGCTCAGCGGATGCCAGGCCGGACTGGAGCATGTTAATGAGCCCGCCCAGCTGGCCCAGCGGCTGGCTGAACTGACGGCTGTACTGCACGAACGCCTGCACGCCCCCGATGGACAGCGCGCCGCCGGCCACCTGGATGCCGCCAACGACGGCGACGGCGACGTAGTTCAGGTTGGATATGAACGTCATGGTCGGCATGATGACGCCGGAGACGAACTGGGCGCGGAACGAAGACTCGTAGAGCCGTTCGTTCCCCGGATGGAAACCTTCCACGACGCGCTCCTGCTGGCCGAATGCCTTCACCACGTCCTGGCCGGTGAACATCTCCTCGATGTAGCCGTTGACTTCGCCGGTGGTTTTCCACTGGGCCTTGAACTGCACCTGCGAGCGCTTGGCGATCAGGACGGTCACCACGGCGGAGACGGGAACCGTGAGCACGGCGATCATGGCCAGCAGCGGGGAGATCCACAGCATCATGCCCAGCACCCCCAGGATGGTCAGCACTGAGGTGATGACCTGGGTGATGCTCTGCGAGAGGGTCTGGGCCAGGTTGTCAATGTCATTGGTGACCCGGCTCAGCACGTCTCCCCGGGACTGCTGCTGGAAATGGGACATGGGGAGCCGGAACAGCTTGGCGTCCACGTCCCTGCGCAGCCGGTACATGGCGTTCTGCACTATGCGCGCCGTGACCCGAGCCTGGGCCCAGCCGAAGAAGAAGGACGCAAGGTAGATGCCTAGCACGGCCATCAGCAGCATGCCCAGCGTGGTGAAGTTGATGCCCTGCCCCGGAACCGCGTCCATGGCGGCGAGCATGTCCGCCAGCTGGGTCTGCCCGGATTCCCGCAGCGCCTGGACCTGGTCTGCCTTGGAAACCCCCGGTGCCAGGGACGCGCCGATGACTCCGTCGAAGATCACGTTCGTCGCATCGCCGAGGACCTTCGGTGCGGTGACGGCGAGCGCCACGGAGACGACGCCGAAGACCAGCACGGCGGCTACACGCCACGTGTCCGGTGAGAGCAGCCTGAGCAACCGGGCGCTGGAGGCCCTGAAGCTTGGCGGCTTGGCTGTGGGACCGCCGCCGCGGCCATGCATGCTCACAGCGCTTCCTCCGGTGCGTACTGCGAGGAGACGATCTCCCGGTAGGCGGTGCTGGACTCGAGCAGTTCAGCGTGCGTGCCCATTCCGGCGATCCGCCCTTCCTCCAGGACGATGATCCGTCCCGCGTCGGTAATGGTGTTCACCCGCTGGGCCACCACGATCACCGTCGCGTGGGCTGTGCGCTGTTTCAGGGCTGCGCGCAGGCGTGCGTCGGTGGTGAAGTCGAGTGCGGAGAAGCTGTCGTCGAACAGGTAGATGTCCGGCTGGACTACCAGTGCCCGGGCGATGGCAAGCCGCTGGCGCTGTCCGCCGGAGAAGTTGCCCCCGCCCTGCTCCACTGTGTGGTCCAGCCCGCCCTCGGCCGCCCGGACGAAGTCAGCGGCCTGCGCGATTTCGAGAGCCTCCCAAAGCTCCTCGTCCGTGGCGCCGGGTTTGCCGAAGCGCAGGTTGGACGCGATGGTGCCGGAGAACAGGTGTGCGCGCTGGGGTACCAGTCCAATACCGGAGCGGAGGGAATGCAGGGTCACGCCTGCTGTGTCCTGCCCGTCGACGCTGATGTTGCCGACGGTCGGATCCAGCAGCCGGGGAACCAGGTTCAGGAGCGTGGACTTCCCGGCTCCGGTCGAACCGATGATCGCGGTGGTCTGTCCGGGCTCCGCCACGAAGCTGATGTCCTGCAGGACGGGATCCTCGGCCCCGGGATAGGTGAACCCCACCCCCGCAAAGACCAGGCGTCCGCCGTCGTACACCAGCTCCCGCGCATCCGGGGCGTCCCGGACGCTTGTCCGGGTATCCAGCACTTCGTAGATCCGCTCCGCACAGACGGCGGCCCGCGGCAGCATCATGATCATGAACATGGACATCATCACGGCCATCAGGATCTGCATGATGTAGGCGATGAACGCCGTCAGCGCACCGATCTGCATCTGTCCCGCGTCGATGCGGAAGGCACCAAGCCAGACCACTGCCACGGTGGCCAGGTTCGCCACCAGCATGGTGGCGGGGAACAGCAGTGCCAGATACTGGCTCACCCGCAGCTGCGTCCCGGTGAGGTCGCTGTTGGCGCCGTCGAACCGTTCCTTCTCCGTGCTTTCGCGCACGAAGGCGCGGATCACGGCGATCCCCATGATCTGCTCGCGCAGCACCCCGTTCACCCGGTCGATCTGCTTTTGCGCCCGGCGGAACAGCGGAACGAGCCGGCGCAGCACCAGTCCAATGATGATGACCAGGACGGGCAGGATCAGCAGGAGGACGCCGGAGAGCGGACCATCCTGGTTCAGGGCCAGCAGGACTCCGCCAATTCCCATGATGGGCGCAGACACCATCATGGTCATGGTCAGCAGCAGGGACATCTGCACCTGCTGGACGTCATTGGTTGTCCGGGTGATCAGTGACGGAGCGCCGAAGAGGCCAACCTCCCGGCCGGAGAATGTCTCCACATTGGTGAACAGCGAGCGCCGGACGTTCCGGCCCACCCGCATGGCGGTGCGCGCCGCGAAGAAGGTAGCGGCAATTGAACACACCACCTGGGCGGCCGTGACGGCCAGCATCCAGCCGCCGATGTTCAGAATGACGGAGGTGTCCCCCTTCACCACTCCCTGGTCGATGATGTCCGCATTGAGGGTGGGCAGGAACAGAGTTGCGGCGGTCTGCAGGAACTGCAGGATGACGACGGCGGCAACCGCACCTTTGTACGGAGCCAGGTTTTCGCGAACGAGCCGAAGAAGCACGTATCCTCCCGGAACTGCCGGGGCGTTCCGGCACCATCTGAACGTACGCCCGGTATGCCCAGCGGGCAAGGGAGCAACGGACACGCAGCCCGGGTGCCCCGCTGCGGAGCGCGGGCACCCTTTAGACTGGCGCCATGCTGGATACCAGGAACGTTTCGATTCGCCGTGCCTCCGTAGGCTCCATGGACAACAACGTCTACGTGCTCACCGCCAAGAAATCGGGAGTGCAGGTCCTCATTGATGCCGCAGATGATTTCCCCCGCATTCAGGAACTGCTCGACGCCGGTGCCGCGGACAGCAACTCCGGCAAGGCCGCGGTCCGGATGATCATTACCACCCACAGCCACTGGGACCATGTACGGGCCCTGGCCGAAGCCAAAGCTGCAACGGGCGCACGCACGGCCGCGGGCGGCCCGGATACCGCGGACATCGAAGTTCCTACCGACGTGCCGCTCTCCCATGGGGATGTGCTGGACTTTGACGGGTTTGACCTGGAGGTCATTGCGCTGCGCGGACACACCCCTGGTTCCGTTGCCCTGGTCTACCGGGATCCGGAAGGACCGGCGCATCTGTTCACCGGTGACTCGCTCTTCCCGGGCGGCGTAGGCAACACCCAGAAGGACCCAGAGCGCTTCAATTCGCTCTACCGGGACGTAGTCGAACGTATATTCGAACAGTTCCCGGACGAAACGCTCGTCCACCCCGGCCACGGCGCCGGCACCACGCTGGGAGCCGAACGTCCGCACCTCGGGGATTGGAAGGAACGCGGCTGGTAGTGCCGGTGCCCTAAGGTTTGTGCGCCACCATGAAGATCCTGCGGAACGGCATCACGGTTCCCCAGGACTTTGGTGGATACGCCTGCCGCAGCAGCGCTGCGTATTCGGCTTCGAACGCCCGGTACTCGTCCGGTTCCAGGGCCTGCATCACTGGCCGAAGGGCTGTACCCCGTACCCAGTCGAGGACGGGATCCGGGCCGTGGAGCACCTGTGAGTAGCTGGTCTCCCACACATCGGCGGCCATGCCGGCATCCACGAACAGTTCAAGGTACTCTCCCGGCTCGGCTACCGAATCAGTTCCGCGGAGCACGCCTGCGAGCGCCTGCGCATAACGCGGGCTGGCTGCCAGCTCCCGCATGAGTGCATGCGACGGGGCTCCGAAATTGCCCGGGACCTGGACTGCGATCCACGATCCGGGTTCCAGTGCCTTCGCCCAGCGGTCCAGCAGGTCCATGTGCCCCGGGACCCATTGCAGGGCCGCATTGGACAGCAGGACTCCCGGCCCCGGGAGCGGGTTCCAGTCCTGGATCCGGCCCTGGTCGAAGCCGAGGTTCCGCCCGGAGCGGGCGTGGGCTTCCCTGATCATGTCCTCGGAAGAATCGATGCCCATGATGGGGCTTGTGGTCCAGCGGTCCGCCAGGACCGCAGTGAGTGCACCGGTTCCGCAGCCAAGGTCCGCAACCCAGGCGGGGTCACTCTCCGGCTGCCCGGCTCCGATCCTGGTGGCCAGGTCGAAGAACGGCCGGTCACGGTAGTCCGCAAACTGAAGGTAGCACTCAGGGTCCCATTTCATGCCCGCGAGCCTAGCAGCGCCGTCGTACCCTGCTTTGGAGGCAGCGCCGGTGATTTTTGCCGCCGGGCTAGGCTGGTAGGTGAGATGAAACTACTTGACTCGCTTCCCGCGGCAGCCAGCGGAACCACGACCATTGATCCGGACGAGGTCTACACGTCCTTCCTCGAGTGGGTGGAAGGCCGCGGCATGTCCCTCTACCCTGCCCAGGACGAGGCAGTGATGGAGCTGGTAACCGGGAACAACGTCATCCTGGCCACACCCACCGGCTCAGGCAAGTCCATGGTGGCCATCGCCGCGCATTACTACGCCATGGCGCTGGACGAGCGCAGCTACTACACGGCCCCCATCAAGGCCCTCGTCTCGGAGAAGTTCTTCGCCCTCTGCGACATTTTCGGTGCGGAGAACGTCGGCATGGTCACCGGTGATTCCTCGGTCAACAAGGACGCCCCGATCATTTGCTGCACGGCGGAGATCCTCGCAAACATTGCCCTGCGTGAAGGCGCCGACGCTGACATCGGAACCGTCATTATGGACGAGTTCCACTTCTACTCCGATCCGCAGCGCGGCTGGGCGTGGCAGGTTCCCCTGATGGAACTGCCGCAGTCCCAGTTCCTGCTGATGTCCGCCACCCTGGGCGACATGACCCGGATCAGCACGGACCTCTCCGAGTCCACCAACCGGGACACAGTGACGGTGTCCTCGGTGCAGCGGCCCATTCCCCTGCACTACTACTACGTTGAGACGCCGGTGCAGGAGTCCCTCGAGGAACTCCTGGCCACCAAGCAGGTTCCGGTCTACGTGGTGCACTTTTCCCAGATTGAGGCCATTGACCGCGCACAGGCGCTGATGAGCATCAACGTCTGTACCCGCGAGGAGAAGGACCGCATCTCGGAGCTGATTGCCGGCTTCCGGTTTGCCCCCGGGTTCGGCAAGACCCTGAACCGGCTCGTGCGCCATGGAATCGGCGTGCACCACGCCGGCATGCTGCCCAAGTACCGCCGTCTGGTGGAACAGCTGGCCCAGGCCGGGCTGCTGAAGGTCATCTGCGGTACGGACACCCTGGGCGTAGGCATCAACGTTCCCATCCGCACCGTGCTGATCACTGCGCTGAGCAAGTATGACGGCACCCGCACCCGGCCCTTGAAGGTCCGTGAATTCCATCAGATCGCCGGACGTGCCGGACGTGCCGGCTACGACACGGCGGGCACCGTCGTCGTGCAGGCGCCTGACCACGTGATCGAGAACGCCAAGGCCATGGCCAAGGCACAGGCCAAGTTCGGCGATGACCAGAAGAAGCTGCGTCAGGTCGTGAAGAAGAAGCCCCAGGCCGGTTTCGTGTCCTGGGGCAGGCCGACCTTTGAAAAGCTCGTGGAGGGCACCCCGGAGCCCCTGACCTCCAGCTTCAACATCACCCACTCCATGCTGCTGAACCTGCTGGAGCGCCCCGGTGATCCTTTTGCCGCAGCGAAAAAGCTGCTCACCAGCAACCACGAGAGCCGGTCCTCCCAGCTGGCCCTCATGAAGAAGGCGCTGAGCATTTACCGCGAGCTGAAAACCGCGGGCATCGTGGAAGTGCTCCCTGAACCCGACGCCGACGGCCGCAGAGTCCGCCTGAAGGTTCACCTGCAGCCCAACTTCGCCCTGAACCAGCCGCTATCTCCGTTCGCCATGGCGTCCCTGGAGATCCTGGACCCGGAGAGCCCGTCCTATGCACTGGACGTGGTTTCGGTGATCGAGGCGATCATGGAAAAGCCGCGCCAGGTGCTCTCTGCCCAGGAGAAAAAGGCCCGCGGCGAGGCTGTTGCCGCCATGAAGTCCCAGGGCATCGAATACGACGAGCGGATGGCGCTGCTCGAAGAGGTCACCTACCCGCAGCCGCTGGCCGAGCTGCTGGAACAGTCCTTCGAGGTCTACCGTTCCGGCGCGCCGTGGCTGGGCGAATTCGAACTCAGCCCGAAGTCGATTGTCAGGGACATGTACGAACGTGCCATGAGCTTCGGTGAGTATGTGGCCTTCTATTCGCTGGCCCGCTCCGAGGGCGTGCTGCTTCGCTACCTCTCCGATACCTTCAAGGCCCTGCTGCACACGGTTCCCCCGGAGCGTCTGCGCGAGGACCTGGAGGACATTATCGAGTGGCTCGGCGAGCTGGTACGCCAGACGGACTCATCGCTGCTCGATGAGTGGGAAGAGCTGACATCCGGGGTCAATCCGGACGCCACCGACGAGCCGCTGCTGCCTCCGGTGCCGGACCGTCTCACAGCCAACGTCCGGGCCTTCCGGGTGATGGTGCGCAACGAGATGTTCCAGCGGGTGAAACTCTTCGCGGATGAGGACGACCGCGCCTTGGGCGAGCTCGACGGCGACGCCGGCTGGGATGCGGACCGCTGGGCCGTCGTGCTGGACGCCTACTTCGAGGAACATGATGACATCGACGACGGTCCTGACGGGCGGGGTCCGGACCTGCTGATCATCAAGGAGCAGCCGGGCAAGTGGGAGGTGCGGCAGATCTTCAAGGATCCCGCCGGCCACCGTGACTGGGGCATCAGCGCCGAAGTTGACCTGGCCGCTTCGGACGAAGCCGGCTCCCCCGTCATACGCGTCATCCATGCCGGGCGCCTGGACTAGGCTGGATGCCATGCAGATTCGAGCCGCACGCAAAGACGATGTACCGGTAATCCTTGAGCTCATCCATGAGCTCGCCGTTTATGAAAAGGAACCGGACGCGGTCCGGAATACCCCCGAGGCGCTGGAACGTCACCTCTTCGGTGACCACCCCGCAGTCTTCGCGCACGTCCTGGAGGATGAGGGAAAGGTGCAGGGCTTCGCTCTCTGGTTCCTGAACTATTCCACCTGGGAAGGTGTTCACGGCATTTGGCTTGAGGACCTCTACGTCCGGCCGGAAACCCGCGGACGCGGCTACGGAAAGGCGCTCCTGCGCAGCCTGGCGCAGACCGCCGTCGAACGCGGGTACGCCCGCGTGGAATGGACCGTCCTGAACTGGAACGAACCCTCCATCCTTTTCTACAAGTCACTCGGGGCCCAGCCCATGGATGAGTGGACCACCTACCGCCTGACCGGCGGCGCCCTCGAGGAGTTCGGCACCCCCGGAGCAGCATGAGCGTCCCGCACACAGCTTCGGAGCCGAGGGCCGTCCGCGGCATGCGCGTAGTGGAGCACCGCTTCACTGTCCCGTTGGACCACTCCCGGCCGGGCGGGGAGCAGATCAGCGTCTTTGCGCGCGAATACTCCGACCCTGCGGTTTCCGGAGACGTGCCGTGGCTGCTCTATCTCCAGGGCGGCCCAGGCGGGAAAGGCAATCGGCTGCTGCAGTTCGGCGGCTGGACCAAGGCGGCCTCACGGCACTTCCGGATCCTGATGCTGGATCAGCGGGGTACCGGACTCTCCACACCGGCGAACAGGCAGAGCCTGGCCCTGCGGGGAGATGCAGCCGCGCAGGCTGAGTACCTCACCCACTTCCGGGCAGATTCGATCGTCGCCGACGCGGAGCTGGTCCGGGCGGCCCTTGGCTCCGGACCGTGGAGTATTTATGGCCAGTCCTACGGCGGGTTCTGCGCACTGACGTACCTGTCCTTCGCGCCGGACGGAGTCAAGGAGGCGCTGATTACCGGCGGCCTGGCGCCCCTGACCGGCCCCGCGGACCGGGTCTACCGGGCGACGTTCGCCCGGGTAGCAGCCCGGAACGCCGAATACTTCGCCAAGTATCCGCAGGACCGCGAAACCGCAACCCGGATTTTCCGGCATCTGGAGGCCGTTCCCGAATCCCTGCCGGACGGTTCACGGCTCACCCCCGGGCGCTTCCAAATGGCCGGGTCCTTCCTGGGCGGCAACACCCGGATGGACGGGCTCCATTACCTGCTCGAGGAAGCCTTTCTCCCGACGCCGGAGGGCCCGCGGCTTTCCGACACCTTCCTGGCCGGCATGTGGCAGCTCGCCGAGCGGTCCACCAACCCGTTGTACGCCCTGATGCACGAATCGATCTATGGGCAGGAGCAGGCCACGAACTGGGCCGCGTGGCGGGTGCTGCAGTTCCGGCCCGACTTCATGCCGGACGCCCCGGAGCCGCTGTTCACCGGTGAAATGGTCTATCCCTGGTATTTCGAGGAAGATCCTGCGCTGCGCCCGCTGCGGCAGACGGCCGATCTGCTGGCCGCGAAGCCCGACTGGCCGGCCCTCTATGACTGCAGGCAGCTTGCTGCCAACACGGTGCCTGTGGCGGCTGCCGTCTACACCGACGACATCTACGTGGACCGGGACCTGTCCCTGGAAACCGCCGAAGCCGTCCGCGGCTTGAAAGTCTGGGAAACCGCTGAGTTCCACCACGACGGCATTGCGGACGACGGCGAAGGCATCTTCAACCGGCTGCTCGGCATGGTGCGCGGGGGCGGATAAGACACGGAGCCCAAGGCCCCTAGGTATGGCACGGCATGTCCGGCTACCGGATAACCTTTAACCATGGCGCGCCCGGTTATCTATCTGATTGGTACCTCAGGACACCCGAATTTCGGTGATGAGTTCATTACGGCTGCGTGGATTAAGTACATCGCCGAAACGGCGCCGGAGGCCGAAGTTTGGCTTGATAGTCCACAGCCGGGAGCTTCCTCCACATTGTTCGCCGGAATGCATCCGCACCTGTTTGTGACGGACACTTTGTGGCGGGCAGTCTCGGAATCCAGTCACCTGCCGGTCGAAGAGGTTGGTTCAAGGGTGAGGAACCTCGTCACCAACCTGGGTTCCCCAGCCTTTGATCTGGGCCTGCTCAAGCTGCGTGAGGCGCGTTCCCTGCACCTGGTGGGTGGAGGCTACCTCAACGGCGTCTGGCCCCACCACTTCGCCTTGACGGACGCAATGCGAGCCGTGAAAGAGCTGACCGGAGCCAAGCTGTTCGCCACCGGCCACGGACTGATGCCGGTGCCCGGAGGACTGACGGAACCAGCGGAGTTTTTCCGGGATTTCGACTACGTCTCAGTCCGAGACCAGGATAGTGCCCAGCAGTACGGCGTACCGCTGGGCGTAGACGACGCTTTCCTCGGTGCCGCGTCCGAAATCGGCCGGGATACACCAGAGGCGGATGGGATGTTCGTCTGCATTCAGAGTGACATGACGGACACCGAAACCTTTGAAAAGACTATTGCCGGCGTCCGTCCCATCATTGAGCGCGCAATTAGTGAAGGTAAGCCGGTGAGTTATGTCGAGGCGATTCCGGGAGTCGACCACGCGGCTTTTGCCCGCCTGTCCGACCTCATTCCCGGTGAAAAATTTATCCCTTTCGCGCACATCTGGCAACACGGGCTCCCGCTCTCAGCACACCAGGAATGGGTCACCACCCGGTTCCACTTCCACCTTCTGGCTTCCGCGGCTGGTGCCAAAGGGATAGCCCTTGGCATCAGGCCTGGTTATTACGACATCAAGCACCGATCGCTGGTGGAACTCGGCAGTGGGTGGCACTACGCAGCAGCTGACAGAGATGCTGGGGCCGGCGTCGCCGCACCCTCCGGCGGCACCCTTTCCGACCAATTGCCACGCCTGACCGCACGCAAACGGGCCGAAGCGGACAAGCTATACTCTGTCCAGAGCGCTCCCCAGTCCCAGGACCGCACCGGCCGTGCAACCCTCCTGAGCCGAATCGGCGCCGCGCGGCGCCGTTAAGCGGAGCCGCATGACCCTACGGAGGGTAGGGAATTTTGCGCAGGACCTGACGGCCGGACCCAAACCGGCCTAACCTGACTGGAGCAGCACACGGTTGAGGAAGGTCCTCCCATGACTCCCAGCACGCGTTACAGCCCTCCCCCGGAGCCAACCGTCAAGCCCGGCTCGGGGCAGCGTTGGAGGGGACCGGTTTCGACGGTACTCGGCATCCTCGCCGGGCTGGCCCTCGTGGCTGCGGTGATCGCCGGATACGCCGGCAGCCTGGTCAGCAGCACCGACCGCTATGTCGCCACGGTTGGACCCGTCATCCAGGACCCCGCCGTGCAGGCGGACCTGTCCGGACAGATATCGGACCAAATCACCTCGCGGATGGACATCAGCTCCACTATTCAGGACGAGGTGGCCCAGCGAAGCGATACGCGGGCAGCGCAGGGACTGGCATCGGTCCTGGGCCCCCGGATCGCCGAGAGAACCAACAACCTGGTTGAACAGACCGTCTCGAAGGCCGTGGCGAGCCAGGCTTTCGCGGTGATGTGGACTGATGCCAACCGGGCGGCCCACCAGGTCCTCGTCCGTGCACTGGAAGACGATCCGGGCGGCGTTGCATCCATCGCGGGGAACGGCGACGTGAGTATCTCCACGACGGCGATGATCAGCGAGGCCAAGTCCCGCCTGCTGGCGCAGGGAGTAGCCGCGGCATCGGCGATTCCCGACGACGCCGGGCAGGACTACACAGTGTTCAGTGCCCCTGGCCTCGCGTCTGCGCTTTCAGCCCTCGACACCCTGGGGCGTGTTTCCGCGGTTCTTCCGTGGGCTGCCCTCCTGCTGGCGGCCGGGGCGGTGCTGGCTGCTCCACGGGGTCGCCGGCTTCGGAGCGGGATCGTCCTCTCCCTGGCGGGAGGCGGAGCGGCGCTGGCCGCTGCCCTCGCCCTGCGGGTGGTCGAACAGGGAATCGTCAACGCCGCCGGCGGAAGTGCCGTTTCCCCGGAAGCCGCCGCCGCGGTCAGCGGAGCCTTCCTGGACCCGCTCTCAGGAGCTCTGCGCTCGGTGCTTGTCCTGGCCCTGCTGGCAGTGGGAGTGCTCTACGCGGCCGGGCACCCCTCACGCTGGTCCGGATGGGCTCTGCGCCATCTTCGGATCTGCCAGGGGACGGCAGCAGCGCTCACCGTGCTCGTGCTGTTCCTGCCGGGACTCGCCCCCGGGATTGTCCTGGGAGTGGCAGCCGTAATGGTGGCGGTCATTGTTGTCCTGGAAGTCATGGCCCGCACACAGCGCACGCCGGCTCTCGCTTAGAGAACCGGCGTGCGCTGGTCCCGAATGGTGACGGAACCCTTTAGGCCAGGGCTTTCTCCTTGAGCCGGCCGAACTCGTCGTTTGAAATCAGGCCTTCATCCAACAGGGATTTGGCGGCGGATATCTGCTCTGCTGCGCTCTGGCTGCCTGCAGTGCGCCGAATATACTCGGCTGCCTGCGCTTCGGACTCGCTGGCACGCCGTGCGCTCCGGGCGGCCATGCCGCTGCCGCGGGCAATGACATACACCAGGGCGGTGAGGTACGGAACAAAGAGCAGGAAGAAGATCCAGACTGCCTTCGCCCAGCCGTTCAGGCTGTCATCGCGGAACAAGTCCACGAAGATCTGGAAAAGCAGGATCAGGTACGCGAAAACGAAGAACACCACAACGATTGACCACAGTACTTCGAAGAAGTTCATGGCTGTTCCTTTGGAGCCGCAACGGATACGAAATAGCCCTGTGCGGGCCGTGAATTCCCTGACGGGGACGTAAGGCTGTATCGGAAGGCTAGCACCGGCTTCGCCGGATGGATCCGGAGCGCACAAACTG
This sequence comes from Arthrobacter sp. IK3, assembly GCF_051337705.1. Taxonomy (NCBI): domain Bacteria; kingdom Bacillati; phylum Actinomycetota; class Actinomycetes; order Micrococcales; family Micrococcaceae; genus Arthrobacter; species Arthrobacter sp. IK3. The sequence continues at coordinate 127,382 of NZ_JBPPSW010000005.1, forward strand.
GATGGCGGCAGAACGGCGGCGGCGGTCCCCCGCCGCCCTGGCAGGGAACCGCCGCCGTCATCCCGGCCCGGGCGGCCGGCGTGCACTGTGCCGGCTACTCGCCGGCGCCGGGCTTGCGCGGGTCTGAGGCCAGGAACCTGGCACGCGCTTCGTTTGAGATCTCGGGCAGTTCGACGTCGGACCGGCTTTCGGCAGCCTTTTCGGCTGCCCGGTAGGTCTTGGTGACGTCGTCGTACGCCTGGGCGCGCTCGGCGTGCGGGGCATCCTCTCCCAGGCTGCGGTACACCCTGAGTGCGGCTTCCAGGGAAGCGACTGCCTGCACGGCTTTTGCCTTGGGGCTCAGCAGGCTGGCAACCGTGGCAATCACGATGGTGCCAAGGATGACGGCGAGCGAGACGAAGGTGGGGATCTCCGGTGCCCAGGCAACGGACTCTCCGCCGTTGATAAAGGGCAGTTCGTTCACATGCAGGGCGTGCAGGATCAGCTTCACACCGATGAAGGCAAGGATGACGGACAGCCCGTGCTTGAGGTAGATGAGCCGGTCCATCAGGCCGCCGAGCAGGAAGTAGAGCTGGCGCAGCCCCATCAGGGCGAAGATGTTGGCCGTGAAGACGATAAACGCGCTCTGCGTCAGGCCAAAGATCGCGGGTATCGAGTCGACCGCGAACATCAGGTCCGTCACGCCGATGGTGATGAACACGATGATCATCGGGGTGAAGACTTTCTTGCCGTCCACCACGGTTCGGATCTTGCCGCCGTCGAAGTTCTCGGTCATCGGCAGGAATCCGGTGAGCTTGCGGACCAGCTTGTTGTCGCTGCCGCCCTCTTCGTCTTCACCGTTGTCCGTCGCCTGCTTCCACGCCGTCCACAGCAGGAAGGCACCGAAGAGGAAGAAGACCCAGGAGAAGTTCTCGATCACGGCGGCGCCGACAATAATGAAGATGCCGCGGAGGATGAGCGCAATGATGATGCCGAACATCAGCACTTCCTGCTGGTACTTCCTGGGTACCGAGAAGCGGGCCATGATGATGATGAACACGAACAGGTTGTCGATGCTGAGGCTGTACTCGGTCACCCAGCCCGCCACGAACTGGCTGCCGTATTCCGGGCCGGTAAAGATGAACATCATGACGGCGAACAGCAGCGCCAGACCAACGTAGAACCCGACCCACAGGCCGGCCTCCTTCATGGACGGTTCATGCGGCCGCTTGACGACCAAAAGCAGGTCGAAGAGCAGTACCAGCCCTAGGACAATGAACGTACCAACCTCGAACGCGAGGGGTAATGCGGGCATGGGAGCAGACCTTTCAGAGCACGGAAAAGGCGGGGTTCCCGTAGCTGCTACGGAAATGCCCCACCGCCGTCGAAAAGTTTACACCCAGCTGCTCCTAAGCGTGCCCGGCGTTCTGCATCTGCCGCAGTTCCTTCTTCAGGTCCCCCACCTCATCGCGCAGGCGGGCGGCCAGTTCAAACTGGAGTTCCGCGGCAGCCGCATGCATCTGCTCCGTCATCTGCTCGATCAGGGACGTAAGGTCCTCTGCGGGTGCCGCGGCAAGTCCGTCCTTGCGGACGGTCTTCGCGCCCTTGCCCTTGGTCTTCTTCTTCGCGGCTTCTTCCAGCAGTGCCTTGGTGTCCGCGTCTTCCCGGGCGAGGGAATCGGTGATGTCTGCGATCCGCTTGCGCAGCGGCTGTGGATCCACGCCGCGTTCCTTGTTGTACGCGACCTGGATGGCCCGGCGCCGGTTGGTCTCGTCAATGGCATGAGCCATGGAGTCCGTAATCCGGTCCGCGTACATGTGCACCTGGCCGGAGACGTTTCGCGCGGCACGGCCGATGGTCTGAATCAGGGAGGTTGAGCTGCGCAGGAAGCCTTCCTTGTCGGCGTCGAGAATTGAGACGAGCGAGACTTCCGGAAGGTCCAGGCCTTCACGGAGCAGGTTGATGCCCACCAGGACATCGAAGGTGCCCATCCGCAGTTCACGGAGCAGTTCCACGCGCCGGAGGGTGTCGACGTCGGAGTGCAGGTACTCGACCTTCACCCCGTTTTCCAGCAGGTAGCCGGTGAGGTCTTCGGCCATGCGCTTGGTCAGTGTGGTGACCAGGACGCGTTCGTCCTTCTCGGTACGGGTCCGGATCTCTGCCAGCAGGTCGTCAATCTGGCCCTTGCTGGGCTTGACCACCACTTCCGGATCCACCAGGCCGGTGGGCCGGATGATCTGCTCCACCACGCCGTCGGCCTTGCCGAGTTCGTACTTGCCCGGTGTCGCGGAAAGGTAAACGGTCTGGCCGATCCGCTCCAGGAACTCATCCCACTTCAGCGGCCGGTTGTCCATTGCCGACGGCAGCCGGAAACCGTGCTCCACGAGGGTCCGCTTGCGGGACATGTCGCCCTCGTACATGGCGCCGATCTGCGGGATGGTCACGTGGGACTCGTCGACCACCAGGAGGAAGTCGTCCGGGAAGTAGTCCAGGAGGCAGTGCGGTGCGGTGCCGGGTCCGCGGCCGTCGATCCAGCGCGAGTAGTTCTCGATGCCGTTGCAGAAACCCATCTGCTGCATCATTTCCAGGTCATAGGTGGTGCGCATGCGCAGCCGCTGCGCTTCCAGCAGCTTGTTCTGCCCTTCGAGTTCCTCCAGGCGCCCGCGCAGTTCGTCCTCGATGCCCTTTATGGCTCGGTTCATCCGGTCCGGTCCGGCTACGTAGTGTGATGCCGGGAAGACGTACATTTCCTGCTCGTCGCGGATCAGGTCTCCGGTGAGGGGATGGAGTGTCTGGATGCTCTCCACCTCGTCGCCGAAGAACTCGATCCGGATGGCTTGTTCCTCGTACATCGGAATAATTTCCACGGTGTCCCCGCGCACCCGGAAGGTGCCGCGGTGGAAGTCCATGTCATTGCGGACGTACTGCATTGAAACGAACTTGCGCAGCAGGTCGTCACGGTTCATCTCCATGCCGCGGCGCAGCGTGACCATGCCCTGGATGTACTCTTCCGGGGTACCCAGGCCGTAGATGCAGGAGACCGTGGCGACGACTATGACGTCGCGGCGGGTTAGCAGGGCGTTAGTGGCCGAGTGGCGCAGCCGCTCCACTTCCTCGTTGATGGAGGAGTCCTTCTCGATGAAGGTATCCGTCTGCGGCACGTAGGCTTCGGGCTGGTAGTAGTCGTAGTAGGAGACGAAATACTCGACGGCGTTGTTGGGCAGCAGTTCGCGGAACTCGTTCGCCAACTGGGCCGCCAGCGTCTTGTTCTGCACCATTACCAGCGTGGGGCGCTGCACCTGCTCCACCAGCCAGGCCGTGGTGGCGCTCTTGCCGGTACCCGTGGCGCCCATCAGGACAACGTCCTTCTCGCCGGCGTTGATGCGCTCGGCAAGTTCCTTGATGGCGGTGGGCTGGTCGCCTGCCGGGGAGTATTCGCTGACTACTTCAAAAGGGGCAACAACACGATTGATGTCCTGCGCAAGACTCATGCTTCTACGCTACTCCGGGTCGCGGTCAGCTGTTGTCCGTATTGCTGACGGCATAACCCCCTGGCCCTAGCTGCCGCCGGTGCGGAGCCGTTCCCGGTTCAGCGGCACCAGCCGGGAACTCCAGAGGCCCCAGACCGCCTCTACAAGGTCCTCAGGGGTGGCGGTGTTCTCCAGCACAACGTCCGCGACTGCGGCGCGCTGCTCCGCGGTCGCCTGGGCGGCGATCCGGGCCCGTGCATCTTCGGGTGTCATCCCGCGGTCCCGGACCATGCGCGCGAGCCGCTCCTCCTCGGGTGCTTCCACCACCAGGACAAAGTCGAAGTTCCCAGCCTGTCCGGTCTCCACGAGCAGCGGTATGTCCTGCACCAGGATGCCGTCCTCCGGAACCTGTGCCGCCAGTTCCGCGGCCCGGGCGCGAACCAGCGGATGGACGATTGAATTGAGCGTCCCGCGCTTCTCCTCATTCCCGAACACGATCGCGGCCAGAGCGGCGCGGTCCAGCGTTCCGTCTGCGGCAAGCACCTGCGGACCGAAAGCATCGACGACGGCGGCCAGCCCGTCGGTGCCGGGTTCCACCACCTCCCGGGCCAGGGCATCGGCGTCAACCAGCACAGCCCCGCAGTCTGCCAAGGTGCGGGCGACCAGTGATTTTCCGGCGGCGATTCCGCCGGTGAGACCTACCTTCAGCATGGCCACCAGCCTACCTTCCCCGAAGGCCCCGGGGCGGATGCGGCCACGGGGCCAACTAGACTGGCAGGGTGAGTGATATCCAGGCAGCTTCGGGACGCTACACGACCGTCGCCCGAGATCACCGCACTGAACTCGACATCAAGCGCTCGCGGTTCATCACCGTCCTCCGGCGTACCGAAACCGAGGACGAAGCGCGCGGCCTCATCGCGGAGCTGCGCCGGGAGTTCCATGACGCCCGGCACCACTGCAGTGCGTTCGTCCTGGGTCCCGGCCGCGAGGTCCAGCGCTCCAGCGACGACGGGGAGCCCTCCGGCACTGCCGGAATTCCCATGCTTGAGGCGCTGACGAAAAGGGAGACTTTCGACGGCGCCTCGGACCTCAGCGACATCACGGCCGTCACCGTCCGCTATTTCGGCGGGATCCTGCTCGGGGCAGGCGGCCTGGTCAGGGCGTACTCGGAGTCCGTGTCCTCGGCACTGTCCTCCGCTTCCCTTCTCCGCCGCCGCCGCATGCAGTTGTGCGCCGTTCCGGCAAGCCATGCCGCTGCCGGGCGGCTGGAGAATGACCTGCGCAGCGCCGGCTACACCGTGCGCGGCACCGAGTACGGAGACGGAGGGGCCGTGATTACGGTTGCCCTCCCAGACATCCCGGGTGCTGCCGGTGATTTCCAGGATCACCTTGCCGCCCTCACAGCCGGAGATACCTCCGCCGAACTTATCGCCACCGAATGGATTGACCTGTGACAGCTTTCGACGCTTCGTTTGACTTCGACCTGCTGGGGCGGGCTCCGGACGTGGAGGCGGAGAACCTGCAGGCGTTCGACACCGCGGACAAACTGCTGCTGGATACCGCAGCGGGCGACCTCGAAGCCGCGGCTGCAAGCGGCAGCGGTGCGCCTGTGGTTATCGGGGATTCTTATGGTGCACTCACGCTCGGCGCGGCAGCGCGCTATTCGCTCTCCGGGATCCGGGTGCATCAGGATCCCTTCTCCGGCGAGCTCGCACTGGACCGGAACGCGGCCCGGCTGGGCCTAGCCGGACGCTACACGCACTCCGGACTCACCCCTGAGCTGGTGGGCGGTGCCCGAATTGTCCTGCTGCGCCTGCCCCGGTCACTGGATGCGCTGGAAGAGATTGCACAACTCCTCGCCATCCATGCAGCACCGGACGTCCGCATTTACGCCGGCGGACGCATCAAGCACATGACCACCGCCATGAACGACGTGCTGCGGCGGTACTTTGGATCGGTCACCGCAGGACTGGCACGGCAGAAATCCCGGGTACTGACCGTTAGCGGCCCGCTCCCTGCGGACGCGTTGCCGGCGTCCCGATTTCCGCTGGCGGCAGCGTACGACGTCGGACTGCCGGTTCCGCTGCAGCTGCGGGCCCGCGGTGCGGCCTTTGGGGGCGCATCGCTGGACCCCGGCACCCGCTTCCTGCTGCCGTTCCTGGTCCAGGCCCGCGGCGCAGCGGAAGCCGTGGACCTTGGCTGCGGCAACGGTGCCATAGCAGCGTACCTGGCACTGCTCCGCCCCGACACCGGGATCCTGGCCTCGGACCAGTCCGAGGCAGCCGTCGCCTCTACCCGGCTGACGCTGGCCGCCAACGGCGTGGCGGGCCGCGCCGTCGTCCAGCGGGCGGATGCCCTGTCCTGGCTTCCGGACCGATCCCAGGACCTGGTGGTGCTCAATCCGCCTTTCCATATTGGAGCCAGCGTGCATACCGGCATCGCCCACAAGCTCTTTGCCGACGCGGCCCGCGTGCTGCGTTCCGGCGGCGAACTATGGACTGTCTGGAACTCGCATCTGGCCTACCGGCCTGCCCTTAACCGCCTGGCGGGACCCACACGCCAGGCGGGCCGCGATCCCCGTTTTACGGTCACGGTCAGCACGCGGCGCTAGGAAAACGCAGCCCGCCGACAGCGGACACGGGAAATCGGAGAGAGCGCTCTCTTGACAGTGAACCGCGTCACATCTAGGCTCTCAGCAAGATCAGAGAGCGCTCTCTGGAACGGTTAGGAACATCGGAACCGTGCCGGGCCTCTTGTGGTTCACCGAGCATCAGCTCTGAATTAGTCCCGACTGGACGAGCCTGGCACCTTCGGCACGGTCCTCCCCCGGGATAAACCGGCAAGACACACACAAAGGAGTGACCGTGAAAAAGTTCCGATATTCAGCGTCTGTGGTGGCAGGAGCAGCGGCCGTGGCCCTGCTGGCCGCCGGCTGCAGCAGCGGCAGCAACAGCGGCGAGGCGGCTTCGGAAGACAACCCGGTTGAACTGACCGTCACTACCTTCGGCACCTTTGGGTATGACGATCTTTACGCGGAATACGAGGACGCCAACCCGGGCATCACCATCAAGGCAACCAACATCGATACCGGCGGCAATGCCCGGACGGATCTTTTCACCAAGCTCGCCGCCGGATCCGGCGTGAGCGACGTGGTTGCCATCGAAGAGGGCTGGCTCGGCGCCATCATGGAGGTCTCCGACAAGTTCGTTGACCTGAACGAATACGGTGCCGAGGACATCAAGGACAACTGGGTGGAGTGGAAGTACAACCAGGGCACCGACCCCAGCGGGCGCGTCATTGGCTACGGCACGGACATCGGACCCCAGGGCATCTGCTACAACGGCAAGCTTTTCGAGGCAGCCGGCCTGCCCAGTGACCGCGAAGCCGTAGCTGAGCTCCTGGGCGGAGAAGACGCCAGCTGGGAGAAGTACTTCGAGGTAGGCAACCAGTACAAGGACGCAAGCGGCAAGCCCTGGTTCGACCAGGCCGGCTTCGTGTGGAACTCGATGGTCAACCAGATGGAAGAGGGCTACTACACCAAGGACGGAGAGTTGAACGTCGATGGAAACGAAGCCATGATTTCGCGGTTCGAGCAGCTCTCCACCGCCATCGGTGATGGCCTGTCCTCCAACCAGAAGGAATGGGACTGGGCGAACGGCAAGGCCTTCCTCGACGGTTCCTTCGCCACCATGGTGTGCCCCGGCTGGATGCTGGGCACTATCCAGGGCAAGGTTGAGTCGGCGGGCGGCGGCATGGACAGCGGCTGGGACTTCGCAGATGTCTTCCCCGGCGGAGCCTCGAACTGGGGCGGAGCGTTCCTCTCCGTACCGGAAAGCTCCGCGCACAAGGAAGAAGCGGCAAAGCTCGCAGCCTGGCTGACCCACCCGGACCAGCAGATCAAGCAGAGCGAAGCAGCAAACAACTTCCCGAGCACCATCGCCGCACAGGAAACCCTCGCAGAGGAAGCAGCACCTAACGAGTGGTTCAACGACGCACCCACCGGTGCAATCCTGGCCGAACGGGCCAAGGGCGTCGAAGCGCAGTTCAAGGGCCCGGATGACTCCGTGATCCAGGAGAACGTCTTCGGTCCGCCGATCGACCTGGTCGAGACCGGCCAGGCCGACGCCGACCAGGCCTGGGCCAAGGCGCTCGAGCTTCTCAACGACCTGGTTATCAACAACTAGCAGCGCCGCACGCGGGGCCTCCGGCCAGACCCGGAGGCCCCGCCCGGAGCATGAGAGTTTCCCATGACTGCCACCCTGAACCGCCCAGCCGCAGCGCCGCCCGTCACAGCGCGGCCTACCTTCCGCCAGCGTCTGTCCAAATGGGACATGAAGGCGTCACCATACCTCTACATTTCACCGTTCTTTATCCTCTTTGGCCTCACCGGGCTTTTCCCGCTCGTCTACACTTTCTGGGTCTCGCTGCATGACTGGCACCTGCTGAAGGGGCAGGGGGATTTCGTCGGACTTTCCAACTTCAGCAATGTCCTGGCCGACGGGTACTTCTGGAATTCGATGTTCAACACGTTTTCCATCTTCCTGCTCTCCGCCATTCCCCAGCTGGTAATTGCCGTTCTCCTCGCGGCCGTCCTCGACCAGAACCTGAGGGCCAAAACCTTCTGGCGCATGTCAGTCCTGGTGCCTTACGTAGTGACACCTGTTGCAGTGGCCCTCATTTTTTCCAACATGTTCAACCAGGAAAACGGCCTGATCAACAACATGCTTGAAAACGCCGGCATTGGCGGAGTCCGCTGGCAGGACGGTTCCTTCGCCAGCCACGTTGCGATCGCAACCATGGTGAACTGGCGCTGGACCGGCTACAACGCACTCATCCTTCTGGCAGCGATGCAGGCCGTCCCCCGCGACCTCTACGAGTCCGCGGCCCTGGACGGCGCGGGTGCCGTCCGGCGGTTCTTCAGCATCACCCTGCCAAGCATCCGGCCCACCATGATTTTCGTCATCATCACAGCCACCATCGGCGGTCTTCAGATCTTCGCAGAACCGCGCCTGTTTGATCCCGTCAATGCCGGTGGAACACAAAAGCAGTTCCAAACGACGGTCCTCTTCCTGTGGGAGCTGGCCTTCCAGCGGCAAAACTTCGGCAAGGCATCCGCCGTGGCCTGGCTGCTATTCCTCATCATCGTGCTGGTTGGCGTAGTCAACTTCCTGATCAGCAAAAAAATCGCCACCTCGGACACCCGCAGGCCCCGCCGGGTTAGGAGCAGAAAATGACCGTCCTTCAAAAAGCCCGGGCAGTTCCCGGGACCGGAACGGGATCCGGGTCCGGCAAACCACTGCGCGGCAGGCGCCGGTTCTTCCGGGGCGCGGGCCGGCCCGGGTTCCTGAGCTACGGAATCCTGCTGGCGTTCCTCATCGGTTCCGCCTACCCCCTGTGGTGGTCACTGATCATCGGCAGCCGCTCCAACGAGGCCCTGGGCCTGGACTGGCCTCCACTCTGGCCCGGAGGCAACTTCTGGACAAACGCCGCTGCGGTCTTCGACACCGTGCCGTTCTGGAAGGCCCTGGCCAACAGCATCATCATCTCCGGAACCATCACCGTCTCGGTGGTGATCTTCTCGACCCTGGCCGGATACGCGTTCGCAAAACTGCGGTTCCGGGGCAGGGGTCTCCTCATGGTTGCGGTCATCGCCACCATGGCAATCCCCACCCAGCTGGGAATCATTCCCCTGTTCATGGTGATGCAGAAGCTGGGCTGGACCGGGGAACTGGGAGCGGTGATTGTTCCCGGCCTGGTCACGGCCTTCGGAGTGTTCTTCATGCGCCAGTATCTTGTGGACGTCATACCGGATGAACTCATCGAATCCGCTCGCATGGACGGCGCGAGCATGCTGGGTACCTTCCGGCACGTCGCCTTGCCGGCGGCGAAGCCGGCCATGGCCATCCTGGGTCTCTTCACCTTCATGACGGCGTGGACGGACTTCATGTGGCCGCTTTTGGTGCTGCCCAACAACCCAACACTGCAGGTGGCGCTCAGCCAGCTGCAGTCGGCCCGGTACGTGGACTATTCAGTGGTCCTGGCCGGGGCAGTCTTGGCAACCATCCCCCTGCTCATCCTCTTCGTGGCGGCGGGAAAACAACTCATATCCGGAATTATGCAGGGAGCAGTGAAGGGCTAATGACGAACAACACCTCTTTGGGGAACCACGGTAACCACAACGGTTTTCCGCCCAACTTTCTCTGGGGCTCGGCAACTGCAGCGGCCCAGGTTGAGGGTGCCGCCCGGGAAGACGGCAAACAGGACTCAATCTGGGATGCATTCGCGGCAGTGCCCGGCAACGTCCTGAACCAGGACACACCCGCCACCGCTGTGGACCACTACCACCGCATGCCGCAGGACGTTGCGCTGATGAAGGAGCTGGGGCTGGATTCCTACCGCTTCTCCACCAGCTGGGCTCGCGTCCGTCCGGGCGGTGGGGCGGTCAACCCCAAGGGACTGGACTTCTACTCGCGCCTCGTGGACGAACTGCTCGAGGCCGGAATCCTCCCCTGGCTGACGCTGTACCACTGGGATCTGCCGCAGGGCCTCGAAGATAAGGGCGGCTGGACCAACCGTGACACCGCCTGCCGCTACGTCGAGTACGCGCAGGACGTCTACGCGGCACTTGGTGACAGGGTGAAGCACTGGACGACCTTCAACGAGCCTTTCTGCTCGTCCCTTCTCGGGTACGGGTCCGGCGTCCATGCACCGGGACGGCAGGAACCGCGTGCCGCCATCGCGGCCGTGCACCACCAGCACCTTGCCCACGGCATGGCGGTCACGGAACTGCGGAACCTGGGTGCCGAACAGGTCGGCATCACGCTTAATCTCAGCAATTCGATTCCCAGGGACCCAGACGATCCCGTTGACCTGGAGGCGGCACGGCTGTTCGATTCGCTGCAGAACCGGATCTTCCTGGACCCGATCCTGCGCGGAGCGTACCCGGAGGACTCACTCCGCGACCTCGAACCATACGGCCTGCACGAACTGATCCTGCCCGGCGACATGGAACTCATTGGGGCCCCGATCGACTTTCTCGGCGTCAATCATTACCACGATGACCAGATCAGCGGCCACCCGGACATGTCCGGTGAAGACGGCCACGGCGGCGGCACTGACACGCCCAAGGCCTCACCCTGGATCGGTGCCGAACACATCACCTTCCCCACCCGCGGGCTCCCCCGCACCGCAATGAACTGGGAAGTGAATCCTGACGGCCTCCGTAAGCTGCTCGTTCGCCTGGGACAGGAGTACCCAAACCTGCCGCCGCTGTACGTCACTGAAAACGGAGCCGCTTACGACGACGCCGTCAGCAGCGAGGGAACCGTACCGGACGCTGAGCGCACCAAGTACATCCTTGACCACATCCAGGCTGTCAGTGGGGCCGTTGCCGAAGGCGCGGACGTCCGTGGCTACTTCGTGTGGTCCCTGTTGGATAACTTCGAGTGGTCCTGGGGCTACGAGAAGCGCTTTGGCATCATTCACGTGGACTACCAGACGCAGGAACGCATCATCAAGGACAGCGGACTGGCCTACAGCCGGCTTATTGCGCAGGTGCGGCAGGCGACGGAAGCAGGAAACCTGCAAAACGCGGCGGCAGCCGCGGGTGCGCGGTAGGGGAACTACGATTGAAAGCTGAGCCCGGCTTCGGACAGCAGAGGACACCAGGAAATGGAGATCCCATTGGGTACTGAGACGGGGCAGGTGCGGCCCGCACCCACCCTGGAGATGGTGGCTGCGCTTGCCGGAGTCTCCAGGGCCACCGTGTCGCGGGTGGTAAACGGCTCAACCTCGGTTGCACCGGAACTCGTGCACAGTGTTGAGCAGGCGGTACGGACGCTGAATTATGTACCCAACCGGGCAGCGCGGACCCTGGCCAGCCGCCGGACCTACACCATTACCCTCCTGGTTCCCGAGTCAACGTCCAAGGTATTCGCGGACCCCTTCTTTGCCACGGTGGTGGAAGGGGTCGCGAAGTACCTGAACTCCACGGACTACATGCTGAACATGGTCACGTCATCCGAAGCGAACCCGGGCAAGACCCAGCGTTACCTGATGGGCGGCAACGTGGACGGTGTGCTGGTCGTTTCCCACCACAGCGGGGACCACTCCTGGGAGCACCTCAGCGATGCCCTGCCCATCGTGTTCGCCGGAAGGCCGCTGCTCAACGCAGCAGACAGCTATTACGTAGAGGTGGACAACGAGGAAGGTGCGCTGGCTGCCGTCGAGCGGCTGATCAGCACCGGACGGCAGAATATCGCCACGATCGCAGGACCCCAGGACATGCCGCCGGGCGTGGACCGCCTTGCCGGCTGGCGTGGCGGACTGCACCAGGCCGGGTTGAGCGACGCGCTGGTGGAGTACGGTGACTTCACCGTTGCCTCCGGCGCGGCGGCGATGCAACGGCTCCTGGCGCGGGGCAAGCCCCTTGACGGCGTCTTCGCCGCAAATGACCAGATGGCAGCGGGCGCGCATTCGGTCATCCTGAAGCACGGACTCAGGATCCCTGAAGACATCGCCCTCGTGGGCTTTGACGATGACCAGTTTGCCACCGGCGTCGAACCCGCCCTCACCACCGTGCACCACCCCATTGCTGAACTTGGGGAGAAGATGGCCCGTATGCTGGTGGAACTGATTGAAGGCCGGGCAGCGGAGCGGGTTTGCCGGCTGCCTACTTCACTGGTGGTGCGGGAGTCGGCCTAGGCCGGCGTGTAGCGGATGCCGCTGTAGTCTTCCTCGGCCCAGAGGGAGCTGCGGCGGTTCCGCCTGTTCCAGCGCGACTCCAGGATCTGCAAGGCGTCCTCCCATTGGACTGCATCGGGTTCACGCTCCCGAATCAGCGCCGCGGCTGCGGCCTCGGATGCGCAGTGCCAGACCGAGAAAGCGGCAAACTTCGGATCGCTGAAGACGCCTTTCCACAGCGGGCTGCGGCGTTTCCTAAGAAGCTGCGTACCGAGGAGGATGACCCCCACGGCCAGTACCGCAGCCGTGAAGAACGCGTCACCGGAGATGAGGCCGAACGGTTTCGCCAGCACGACGGCTGCGAGGAGGATCCCGCCCGCGATCCTGACCCAGGCAGCACTTGCCGCGGCGGCGCCGTCCGTTTCCCGGGCCACCCTCAGCTGCTCCTTCCGCCAGGCACGGAAGCGTGGCAGGTCCGACTCGGCTTCGGACTTTTCCACTGCTTCCGCGGCGTCGAAATAAGCAGCGAACCTGGACTGCAGCTCCCGTTGACGGTCATCGGCTGCTTCGAGTTCCTCCCAGGAGCTGGCTTCCCGTTCCTCCTCCGCGACCCCGTTGATGAGGTTGGCTGCCTGGCTGGGAGGCAGGTGCAGGGCGGAGGCCTGTGCCCGCCGGCGAATCTGTTCCTGAAGCTCCTCGCCGCTGATTGAAAACGGCCCGCTGACCTGCATATCTGTTTCCCCCGGTGTGATGCTTCGTGTTGGCTAGTGACGGCGCACCCAGCCTACCAACAGCCGCCTGCCCCCTCCTGGCAAGACAAAAGGCGGGTTCCCACCGAAGTGGGAACCCGCCTTTCAGGCAGCTAGCACCTTAGCAACAGGAAATTAGTTGCCGGTCAGCTTCTCGCGCAGTGCGGCAAGTGCCTCGTCGGATGCCAGGGTACCGGCAGCGGACTCGGATGCAGCAGGCTCGGAGGAGTAGCTGGTGGAGCTGGACTCAGCGGAGTCGGATGCAGCAGCAACGTCCTCGGAGTTGTGCTGGGCAACCTGCTTCTTGTGAGCTTCCCAGCGGGCCTGGGCGTCAGCGTACTGCTGCTCCCAAGCGGCGCGCTGGGTCTCGTAGCCCTCGAGCCATTCGTTCGACTCGGGGTCGAAGCCTTCGGGGTACTTGTAGTTGCCGGCTTCGTCGTACTCTGCGGCCATGCCGTACAGAGCCGGATCGAACTCGGTGCCTTCGGGGTCGACGCCCTCGTTCGCCTGCTTCAGCGACAGGGAGATGCGGCGGCGCTCGAGGTCGATGTCGATGACCTTGACGAACAGCTCATCCCCAACGGAAACAACCTGCTCTGCCAGCTCTACGTGGCGGACAGCCAGCTCGGAGATGTGGACCAGGCCTTCGATGCCGTCTTCGACGCGGACGAACGCACCGAACGGAACCAGCTTGGTGACCTTGCCCGGGACAACCTGGCCCAGGGCGTGGGTGCGGGCGAAGGTCTGCCACGGATCTTCCTGCGTAGCCTTCAGCGACAGGGAGACACGCTCGCGGTCGAGGTCAACTTCCAGAACCTCAACGGTGACTTCCTGGCCAACTTCAACGACCTCGGAGGGGTGGTCGATGTGCTTCCAGGACAGCTCGGAAACGTGGACGAGACCGTCTACGCCGCCAAGGTCCACGAATGCACCGAAGTTGACGATGGAGGAAACAACGCCCGGACGAACCTGGCCCTTTTCCAGCTTGTTGAGGAAGGTGGAACGGACCTCGGACTGGGTCTGCTCGAGCCATGCACGGCGGGACAGGACCACGTTGTTGCGGTTCTTGTCCAGCTCGATGATCTTGGCTTCGATCTGCTGGCCGATGTACGGAGCCAGGTCACGGACGCGACGCATCTCCACGAGGGATGCGGGCAGGAAGCCGCGCAGCCCGATGTCGAGGATAAGACCACCCTTGACAACCTCGATGACGGTACCGGTGACGACGCCGTCTTCTTCCTTGACCTTCTCGATGTCGCCCCAGGCACGCTCGTACTGTGCGCGCTTCTTGGAGAGGATCAGACGGCCTTCTTTGTCTTCCTTGGTGAGCACCAGGGCCTCGACCTGATCGCCAACGGAGACTACGTCTCCGGGATCAACGTCGTGCTTGATGGAAAGCTCACGGGAAGGAATGACACCCTCGGTCTTGTAACCGATGTCGAGCAGAACCTCGTCGCGGTCAACCTTGACGACGGTACCTTCGACGAGATCGCCGTCGTTGAAGTACTTGATCGTTGCGTCAATGGCGGCGAGGAAGTCCTCGGCAGATCCGATGTCGTTGATGGCGACCTGCGGGGTACCGGACTTCTCGGTGGTGGTGATGGTCATGTAGTTGGGACTCCGATGTGGAAGTTGTTGTAATTCCGGATGCGCTCCCACCGGCTCGCGTGCAACCCGAGGACTCGGGCTCAAGACGGTGCTTGGTTGTCCGGAGATGGACAGAATGTAAATAATGTTGGTGCCCGCCCTGCGCTTGGAGGTGGCCTCCAGCAATGTGGAAAATGTGGAAGCCGAACCAGCACGCGTGACGCGCCTGTTCAGTCTAGCCGGAGCCTCCAAGTCAGGTCAAAGCCGTACGGGGATTCCGGTAGTCCTTTTCCCCTGTCCATGGCAACCAGGAAAGAACGCCCGTAATTCCCTGGGCGGGTACCCGCTTAGAAGTGCGTGCTGCAGTAGGGCGCACGGACCACGTCGAACAACCGTCCCAGCGCTTCGACCGCCTCGACGCTGCCGCGGATGCCGCCTGAAGCCGCCAGCATCGAAGCAGGCACGCCGCCCAGGTAGAGCGACGCAAACGCCGTCGCGTCAACTTCCACCGCGGGGATTCCTTCGGGCTCCTCGCGGTCCAGCCCGGTCAGTACCGCAGCCCCTGAACTCACCTGGAGCAGCCACCGGCCGTCGGCGAGCCCCAGCGGATCAGTGACGCCAATGACCAGGTTCCCGTCCGACTCGAAGCCGCGTGCACGAAGCATCGCGGCAGGATCCAGTGCCCGGAGCCAGAGCGCGTCCTCGACACCCGTGATGCGGTAGCGCCGCCGGTCGGCCAGCGCCCAGGGAAGCGGGTCGCTGACCGGGGCGGAAGCGGTGATCTTCTCGACCAGGTCAATAGACCCGAGGTACCGCCACAGCTCCAGCCGGGCCGTGTCGTCCACGGCCACCAGGTCCAGGACCTTCAGGGTGTGGGGCTCGGTCTCCCACGGCAGGAAGCGGTAGGTCACGTACCCGTCCGGCGTGCCGTCGGCGTCGTAATGGACCGCTGCGCGCACTTCCTTCTGCTCCTCGGGAAGGTCTCCCCAGAGTCCGGCGGCGCGCTTGGCGTAGCCGGCCTGCCGGCCGATAGCCCCGCGTGTTGCTTCAAGATGGCGCTGGAAGATTTCGGGTGCGAGCTTCTCCATCCCGGCCAGGTCCGCCACGGCGGTGGCACCCGACGGCGCCGTCCGCAGCTCCAGCCGGCCGCGGACGTCCACTTCAATGTCGGCTTCCAACGTAGCCGCGCCAAACCCGTACCGGCCGTAGATGACGGCCTCCGAGGCGTAGAGGGAGGCAACAGCGAAACCGTCCTCCTTCGCGCGGCGCAGATCCCCGGTGATCATTCCCGTCAGGATCCCCTGCCTGCGGTGTGTGGGCCGCACCGTCACCGAGGTGACCTGGTGCGCCGGCAGGAGTCCGGCTCCGGCGTTCAGGTCGTGGGACATCGACGCATACGTGGCAACCGGTGCCTTCGGATTCCAGGCGTGCTCGGGCGCGGCGTCGTCATACACTCCGGTGAGCATCCGCCCGTCTGCCTGGTACGCCTGGACGATCGGGGCCAGGTGCTTGGGATCCCAGCGCGCATCGTGGAATCCGAGGTTGACGGCCTCGAGCCAGTTCGAGGTGGGCTCGTCCGGAGCCTTTGGGTCAGCATCCGTAAATCCGGGGCTGAAACGTTCGGTGCGCAGGGCGGTCCCGGTGTTAGTGCCGCTCATCTGTTCCCCCTGGGTTGTAGGTATTAGTGGCCTGCCTCATGCCAGCTGGCACCCCAGCCCACGGATACGTCCAGGGGCACGGAGAGATCGGCAGCGCCGGCCATCTGTTCGCGGACCAGCTTCTCTGCGGCCTCCCGCTCCCCCGGCGCGACTTCCAGGACAAGTTCGTCATGGACCTGCAGAAGCATACGCGTTTTCAGGCCCTGCTTTTTGAGTTCGGCGTCCACGCCCAGCATTGCCTTCTTGATAATGTCCGCCGCAGAGCCCTGGATGGGTGCGTTCAAGGCGGCGCGCTCGGACATCTCGCGCAGCTGCCGGTTGGTGCTGGCCAGGTCCGGCAGGTAGCGGCGGCGGCCTTCGATGGTGGAGGTGTAACCGTCCTTGCGGGCCTGCTCGACGACGCCGCGCAGGTAGTCACGCACGGCACCGAAGCGGGTGAAGTAGTCGCGCATCAGGGTGCGGGCTTCGTCCACCGGAATCGAGAGCTGCTTGGACAGGCCGAAGGAGCTCAGGCCGTAGACCAGGCCGTAGGACATGGCCTTGACCTTGGACCGCATGGCGCTGGTGACCTCTTCCGGCGGGACACCGAAGATATGCGAGCCGACGAAACGGTGCAGGTCTTCCCCGTCCCGGAACGCCTGAATCAGGCTTTCATCTCCCGACAGGTGCGCCATGATGCGCATTTCCACCTGGGAATAGTCGGCGGTCAGCAGGGTCTCGTAGCCCTCGCCCACCACAAAGACCTCACGGATCCGGCGGCCTTCCTCGGAACGGATCGGAATGTTTTGCAGGTTGGGGTTGATGGAGGACAGCCGCCCGGTTGCCGCTACGGTCTGGGCGTAGGTGGTGTGGATCCGGCCGTCGTCGGACACCGATTTCCGCAGGCCCTCCACCGTCTGGCGGAGTTTGGAAGCATCCCGGTAGGCCAGAAGGTGCGCGAGGAACGGATGTCCGTTCGTCTTCACAATCAGGTCAGACAGGGCGTCCGCATCGGTGGAGTATCCGGTCTTGATCTTCTTCGTCTTCGGCAGGCCCAGCTCCTCGAAAAGCACCACCTGCAGCTGTTTCGGGGAACCAAGGTTGATCTCCTTGCCGATGACCTCGAAGGCCTCGGTCTTGGCCTGGTCGATCGTGCGGCCGAACTCGTCCAGCAGCTGGTCCAGCTTCTCGGTGGAAACGGCTATGCCTGCCAGTTCCATCTCGGCCAGCACCTCCGCCAGCGGGAGTTCGAGTCCGCCCAGGAGCTGGTTGGCGCCGCGCTCCACCAGCTGCCCGGAGAAATGCTCACTCAGCTTCAGGGCAGCAAAGGCCTCCATGACGGCCGGTGCAGCGGTGTCCTCACCCTCAAGGGTGAGCTCGAGCTGGTTTCCGGATCCCGCGGCCGGTTCAAGGGACAGCTTGAGGTGCTGCAGGCTCAGGTCCGGCAGGTCATAGCTACGCCGGTCCGGCTGGATCAGGTATCCGGAGATGGCCGGGTCGTCCACTTCACCGTCGAGGTGGAGCCCGCGGCGGGACAGCAGCTTGTAGGAGTCCTTGAAGTCGTGGACCACCTTGGGTGCGTTCGTATCTGCCACCCAGTCCGCCAGGACCTTCTCCGCCCCGGCGTCCAGCTCGGTCAGGGGAATGAAAGCCGCCGAGTCGTCGGTGACCACGGCGACGCCGGTTGCCTCGCGTGCCTCGCCTGCTCCTTCGGTCACGAGCCGGAGCCCCGCCGGCTTCTGGTTCGTGGCCTTGAACCATGCCTCCAGCGCGTCCGCTGCAGTGATGGTGGTGTGCACGGGGGGCAGCATTTCCGGATGGGCTCCGGGCGCCTCCTCTTCCCCATACACGTCAAAGAGCCGCTTGCGCAGGGCATTGAACTGCAGGGCATCGAAGAGTTCCTCAATGGCTTCACGGTCCGGCCGGCGTGCAGCCATGGCGTCCAGGTCCACGGGAAGCTCGAGGTCCCGCAGGAGCCGGTTCAGCCGGCGGTTGCGCTTGACGCCCTCGATGTTCGCGCGGAGGGAATCA
Organism: Arthrobacter sp. IK3; assembly: GCF_051337705.1. Taxonomy (NCBI): domain Bacteria; kingdom Bacillati; phylum Actinomycetota; class Actinomycetes; order Micrococcales; family Micrococcaceae; genus Arthrobacter; species Arthrobacter sp. IK3. The sequence goes on from NZ_JBPPSW010000005.1 coordinate 145,517, forward strand.
CCTACCTTGCCCTTAATGTCATCAAGGTGCTCCAGGATGCCTTCCAGTCCGCCGTAGGCCTTGATCCACTTCGCGGCGGTCTTGGGCCCAACGCCGGGTACGCCGGGGAGATTGTCCGCGGACTCCCCCACCAGTGCCGCGAGGTCCGAGTACTTGTCCGGCGGCACGAGGTACTTTTCCTCCACTGCAGCCGCGTCCATGCGGGGCAGGTCGGAGACGCCCTTCTTCGGGTAGAACACGGTGACGCGGTCATTAACAAGCTGGAAGGCGTCCCGGTCTCCGGAAACCACCATGACATCCCAGTTCCGGCCGGCTGCCTGCTCCGCCAGGGTGGCAAGGATGTCATCCGCCTCGTAGCCGTCCAGCGTGATGGTGGGGATGTTCATGGCCTCCATGACCTTGATGATCAGGTCCACCTGGCCATGGAATTCCTCTGGCGTCTTATTGCGCCCGCCCTTGTATTCCGAGTACTCCTCGGTGCGGAACGTTGGAGTGTCCAGGTCAAAGGCCACGGCAATGTGGGTGGGCTCTTCGTTCTTGATCAGGTTGATCAGCATGGACGTGAAGCCGTAAACGGCGTTGGTGTGCTGCCCGGTGTCAGTGGAGAAGTTCTCTGCCGGCAGGGCGTAGAAGGCACGGAAAGCCATAGAGTGCCCGTCGATGACCAGCAGCCGGCTGTGGCCGGAAGCGTTGGGTTTTCCGAGGGCGGCTTCAGCCGGGGCCAGCGCCGTGTCCACCGCGTGGCTGCCTGCAGGTGCCGCTCCGGCCGGCTCGGTCCGGGACTCCGCTTCCGTGGTTTCCTCCAGGGAATCAGCGGGCTCGGGAAGGGGGTCAGAGACAGGCGCAGAGGCCAGTTTGGCAGTTTCACTCACAGATGTAAGCCTAGTGGGCATGAGCGACATTTTCACGCCGGGCCAGGCCGGCCCCGCGCAGGGCGAAGTCCCCATGCTGCAGGAACTGATCGACGCCGGAGTGCCGGAGGAACTGCATCCCTGGCTGGGTAAATCCGGAGTCGGACCCCTGGTGGTGAAGCTCGGCATCCGCTTCCTGGAAATGTCACCCTCCCGGATTGTTGCCACCATGCCCGTCGAGGGCAACCAGCAGGTGGCGGGCATCCTGCACGGCGGCGCCCATGTTGTCCTCGCCGAAACCCTGGGCTCCTTTGCGGCGTCGCTGCACGCCGGACCCGGCCGCTACGCCGTCGGCATTGAAGTTGGCGCGACCCACCACCGGTCGGTTTCCTCCGGTCTGGTCACGGGTACCGCTACGGCCGTGCATCTGGGCGGCACGCTCACCACGCATGAAGTAGTCATGACCGATGATGAAGGGCGCCGGCTCTCAAGCGCCCGCATCACCAACCTCATCCGCGAGGTCCGTTAGGCAGCCTTACGGGAATAGGGAGCCGGCGGCGAAGGTTGCCGCAGGTACCCCCCAATGTGCAGGTGGATACCTATTGCCTGCCGAAAGGAAGTACGTGCAGACAAATCTGTTTTCTCCCCTGACCCTTGGCACCCTTGAGCTGCCCAACCGCCTGGTGATGGCGCCCCTGACCCGCGTCCGCAGCGGCGCGGAAGGCATTCCCGGCCCGCTCGTAGCGGAGCACTACCGCCAGCGGGCCTCACTCGGCCTGATTGTTTCAGAAGGTACGTATCCCTCCCCCGAGGGCCAGGGTTTCTCCGGACAGCCGGGCCTGGTCACCCCCGAACAGCTCGCCGGCTGGCGCGAGGTGACTGACGCCGTGCACGCCGAAGGTGGCCGGATCTTCGCGCAGGTCATGCACGCCGGACGGGTTTCCCACCCTGATATCAACGGCGGGCTCCAGACAGTGGCCCCCAGCGCCGTCGCAATTGACGGCGTCATCCGCACACCGGCGGGCAAGCTGCCCCACGCCCAGCCGCGGGAACTTGGCGAGCTTGAACTGGACGGGATGCGGGACATCTTCGTCCGGGCCTCGGTTGCTGCCGTCCAGGCAGGGTTCGACGGCGTTGAACTCCATGGTGCCAACGGTTACCTGCTGCACGAATTCATGAGTCCGGCTTCCAACCTGCGCACCGACGGCTACGGCGGTTCGCCCCAGGCGCGTGCTCGCTTCGTGGTGGAAGTTGTCACCGCCGTGGCTGCCGCCATTGGCGCGGACCGGGTGGGACTGCGCATTTCACCGGAGCACAACATCCAGGATGCGTGGGAGAAGGACGCTGACGAGACGCTGGCTGCCTACGGCGCCCTCGTGGACGAGATCGCGCCGCTCGGACTCGCCTACCTGAGCATCCTGCACAATGATCCGGCAGGTGAGCTGGTGCAGGAATTGCGCCGCCGCTTTGGCTCCCCGGTCCTGCTCAACACCGGTTTCGCCGTCGTCACCACGCGCGAAGAAGCCGCCGGGCTGCTGGAACAGGACCTGTGCGACGCCGTCGCCGTCGGGCGTCCCGCGATTGCGAACCCGGACCTTGCCCTGCGCTGGAAGCACAACCTGCCCCTGAACGAGCCGGATCCCTCGACGTTCTACTCGGACGGGGCCGAAGGCTACACCGATTACCCGGAATACGCGGGTGCACCCGCCTGACTAAACCTTCAGGGCTGTCGACGGCGGCTCTCCGCACAGCTCGACGTCCACGACGGTGTCAGGGGAAGGCAGCACCACCAGTCGGGTGTGGGTTTTCCCTGACGGGTCGGTAACGCTGAGCACGTAACGGCCCGGGGCCGGCAGCGGCAGTTCGTAGCTGCCTCCCCGGGCCGAAACGGCCGAGAACGCCGGAGACTCACCCGACTCCGGAACCAGGAGGATCAGTGCCCCTGTGACCGGATGACCGTGGCGGCGTACGCGGCCGGTGAGCATCAGCCGGTTGGCGAAGTGTATGTCGATCTCCTGCGGCGCCGGCGCTTCGCGCACCTGAACTACTTCCGAAACCGGCAGCCAGCGCCTGTGGGCGGCAACGAACACGAACCGTCCCGGTCCGGGCAGAGCCACGGTGTACTTGCCGTGTTCATCCGTGCGGTCCCAGTCAACGGGAGTTCCATCTACGTCGGCGACAGACACCGTGCCTCGGTCAATCGATCCCCGGTCCCCGGGCGCACGCAGCACCCCGGTCACGCGGACCGCCGGCTTCGGCAGCCGGTCCCCCGCCATGTCCTCTCCGGATGCTCCCGGCCGTCCGGAGTGCAGGTCCGGATGGGTCGCCTCGTGCCGGCTGGCACGGGGCAGCAGGAAGCACAGGGCCGTCGCCGCTGCAGCAGCGAGGCCCGCGAGGATGAAGATCAGACGGAAGGCATCCAGCCCCGGAAAGACACGGCCGCCAATGCCGAGGGTTATTGATGCCAGGATGGTCGCCACGGCCGCACTGCAGGTGGAGGTGCCCACCGAGCGCAGCAGCGTGTTGAGCCCGTTGGCCGCCGCCGTGTCCCGCCGCGGAGCGTTGCTCATAATGATGGTGGGCATGGCAGCCATAGCCATGGCGGTCCCCACCGAGATGACCACGGCTCCCGTGAGGATTCCGGCTACCGTGCTGACCAGGAACGTCCGGCCAAGGTACCCCGCGGCCATCACGGCACAGCCGGTGATCATCGTGGTCTTCGCGCCGAACGTATTGGTGATCCGGGCGGACAAGGGGGCGGCCGCGACCATGGCCACCCCGGAAGGAATCATCGTGAGGCCCGCCGCGAGGACGCTGAGTCCGAACCCGAACCCGGTCACGCGGGAAAGCTGGAGCTGCTGAGTCGTGACCAGCATGTTGGCGTACATCGAGAAGCCCACCAGGACCGCCGCCGCGTTGACGACCAGGATGGGCCGGCGGGCGGAGGTGCGCAGGTCCACCAGCGGCTGCCCGCTGCGCAGTTCCAGCGGGAACCAAAGCGCTATCAGGACCGTGAACGCAGCAAAGAGGCCCAGAATGACGTCACTCGTCCAGCCCCAGACGCCGCCCTTGGAAATGGCCAGCAGCAGCGCCGTCATGGCACCGGACAGCAGGAGTGCCCCCGCGTAATCGAAACGGCCTTCGGTGCGCAGGGTGGACTCGGGCACGAAGAAGTAGACGGCAGCGAGGATTGCCAGGGCGAACAGGGCGACGATCCAAAAAGTCGCCTCCCAGCCAAGCTTCTGGTAGATGAGCCCGGCCATGGGCAGTCCCAGGGCGCTGCCGATCCCGAAGCTGGCGCTCATGAGGGAAACCGCTCCGGCGATGCGCCGCTGGGGCAGCGTATCCCGCAGGATGCTGATCCCCACCGGGATCACTGCCCCCGCGGAACCCTGCAGGGCACGGCCAATCACGGCTGCGGCGAATGAACCGCCTAGCGCAGCTATGAACCCTCCCGCCACCATCAGGGCAAGGGAGATCATCAGCATCCGTTTCTTGCCGAACATATCCGCCAGCCGGGAGACGATGGGCGTGGCAACAGCCGCGCTGAGCAGGGTTACAGTGACCAGCCAGGAAACGTCGTCGGAGCTCACCTGGAAGATCCGCGGATACTCCGGGAGCAGCGGCACCACGGCCGTCTTTTCGAGGGACACCGTGATGCCGCCCAGCCCCATGATGGCAGTGACCAGCCAGGGCGGTGACCTGTCTGCCCTGGAGTGTGCCTGAATGCTCCGGTTCTGCTGGGACACGGGGCCTCCTCGGTGCCGGTGCCTGCTACCTCAGGGCGGAGCGCGCGGTGGTGATGTCAGCCGTGGCTGACGGGGACCTTCCGGCCGGTGCTGCCTGCGTCCTGGATCGGGACACGGACCTCCAGCACGCCGTCGCGGTAGGACGCCGTCACTTGGTCGGTGCCGGCACCGGCCGGCAGCTGAATATCCCGGCTGAATGAGCCGTACTTGAACTCGGACCGGTAAGCGTTCCGCGCCCGGTTGGCCGCTTCTTCGCGCCGTTCACCGCGGATTCGCAGCGTTCCGTCAGACACCGTGACATCCAGGTCCTTTTCCGGATCGATCCCCGGGATTTCTGCCCGGACTACCATGGCTCCGGTGTCCCGGAACTCCTCTACCCGGAAGGCCGGGACTTCCCAGTCGCCTTCAAAGAGCCGGCGCATGGGTTCCGGCAGTTCGAAGCGGTCACGTCGGCTTGCCATGGGCGTTCTCCTGCGGTGGGCCGCTCCCCGGCGAGGTGCTTGGCACGAACTGCGTGGCCGGGGCTGCTGCGGAATGGATGAGGTCTTCGAAGGGTACGCGCGGGCGCCGCGGGCCTCAACGGGCGGGACCGCGGAGACGGCCGCCACAGCCCAGCTCGGGATGCCTGGGAGCAGTTCCGGGCTCCACGCGTCCTAATACCGGCGATGCCTAGAAAACGTGAAAAGCCCGCGCGTATAGTCGAACGCGCGCACCTGTGGGGCTCAAAGCGCCGCCGCTCACCACGGCCGGCAGCCACGTTGGTCACTCCTTACGAGAGGTCGAAGCCATGCCGCAGAACGATCCGCAGGATTTCCTGAGCGTCAATCCGATATTCTCCCGCGAAGGCGAAGCCACCCAAATCCCGAAGTACGAGTTTCCGGAAAGCGGCATGCTGCCGAAAACGGCCTACCAGATTGTGCACGATGAAACGATGCTGGACGGAAACGCGCGGCTGAACCTGGCAACGTTCGTCGGTACCTGGATGGACGACAACGCGAACCGGCTGTACGCGGAAACCTACGACAAGAACATGATCGACAAGGACGAGTATCCCCAGACGGCGGCCATTGAGCAGTACTGCTGGAAGATGCTTGCCGGCCTGTGGCACTCGCCGGACCCGCAGGGCACCATTGGCACGTCCACCATCGGTTCGTCGGAAGCGTGCATGCTGGGCGGGCTCGCCTTCAAGCGGCTCTGGCAGCACAAGCGACGGGCCGAAGGGAAGTCCACGGACAAGCCCAACCTGATCATGAGTTCCGCCGTGCAGGTCTGCTGGGAGAAATTCTGCAACTACTTCGATATTGAGGCGCGCCTGGTTCCCATCAGCGAGGAGCACAAGTGCCTCGACGGCTACGAACTCGAGAAGTACGTTGACGAGAACACCATCGGCGTCGTCGCGATCATGGGCGTCACCTACACGGGCATGTATGAGCCGGTGAAGCAGGTCGCAGCGAAGCTGGATGAAATCCAGGCCTCCACCGGGTTGGACATTCCCATCCACGTGGACGGGGCGTCCGGCGCCATGATCGCCCCCTTCATCCAGCCGGAGCTGGAATGGGACTTCCAGCTTGAACGGGTGCATTCCATCAGCACGTCCGGACACAAGTACGGCCTGGTCTACCCCGGCCTCGGCTGGGTTGTCTGGCGGGAGCGCCAGTGGCTGCCTGAGGACCTCATCTTCTACGTCAGCTACCTTGGCGGGGACATGCCCACTTTCGCGCTGAACTTCTCCCGTCCCGGGGCCCAGGTTGTGCTGCAGTTCTACATGTTCCTGCGGCTCGGCTTCGAAGGGTACAAGAAGGTCCAGCAGACCTGCCAGGACGTGGCGCTGTATCTCTCCCACGGCATCAGCGAGATAGGTCCCTTCGAGCTGTGGAATGACGGCTCGGACATCCCGGTCTTCGCTTGGCGGCTGAAGGAGGGGCACACGGATCGCTGGACGCTCTACAACCTGGCCGACAGGCTCCGGACAAAAGGCTGGCTGGTCCCCGCCTACCCGATGCCGGACAATCTGGGCAACCTGACAGTCGAGCGGATCGTGGTCCGCAATGGCCTGAGCATGGACCTGGCCGGGCGCCTGCTCAAGGACATCCAGGACGAAACCGCCTACCTGGAAAACCTGAGCGCGCCAATGCCCGTCGAGCAGGAGCATCCGGGATTCCACCACTAGGAGGTGAATTCAGTGAGCGATTCAACTGCATCAGCTGCATCAACCGGCGCCGGATCACCGGCCGGGAACGGCCGCATGAGCCGGGCAAAACAGAACGCAACCATCACCGTCGGTGCGCTCGCCGTCATGAACATCGTTGCGGTGGTGAGCCTCCGCGGCCTGCCTGCCGAGGCCGAGTACGGACTGAGCTCGATCTTCTACTACGTCTTCGCTGCGCTCGTGTTCCTCATTCCGGTTTCGATCGTCGCAGCCGAACTCGCGACGGGCTGGCCGGAGACCGGAGGCGTCTTCCGCTGGGTGGGCGAAGCTTTCGGCCCCCGCTGGGCCTTCCTGGCCATGTTCATGCTCTTCATCGAGGTGACCATCTGGTTCCCCACCGTGCTCACCTTCGGCGCGGTCTCGCTGGCATACACGGGAACGGACCAGAACATTGATGCGCAGCTGTCGGGAAACAAGGCGTTCGTCCTCGCCGTCGTGCTGGTGGTCTACTGGCTGGCGACGTTTATCGCCTTCCGGGGCGCCGCGGCGTTCTCGAAAGTGGCGCAGTGGGGTGGGATCGTCGGCACCCTGATCCCCGCCGGCATCCTCGTGGTGCTCGGTTTCTCCTACTACTTTGCGGGCAACACCCCGCAGATCAAGATGGGCTGGGGAGAGCTTGTACCGGATTTCTCCAACTTCTCCAACGTTGTGCTGGCAGCAAGCATTTTCCTTTTCTATGCCGGCATGGAGATGAACGCCATTCACGTCCGGGACGTGAAGAATCCTACCCGGAACTATCCCCTTGCCGTGCTGATTGCCGCGGCAGGGACGGTAGTCATCTTCGTCCTGGGCACACTGGCCATTGCCTTCGTTGTTCCCCAGGCGGACATCAACCTCACGCAGAGCCTGCTGACCTCCTACAACGACATGTTCGAATGGGCCGGCATCGGCTGGGCATCGCCAATAGTCGCCGCGATGCTCCTGATCGGTGTGCTGGCCGGCGTGGTCACCTGGGTGGCAGGCCCGTCCAGCGGTCTGCTCGCCGTGGGCCGGGCAGGGTATCTTCCGCGGTTCTGGCAGCACACCAACAAACACGGAATGGGAACGCACATCCTGCTCTTCCAGGCGTTTATGGTCACCGCCCTGGGTGTTGTCTACGTGGTGCTGCCCTCGGTGCAGGCGGCGTACCAGATCCTGAGCCAGCTGACCGTGATCCTGTACCTGGTGATGTACCTGCTGATGTTCGCGGCGGCAATCTACCTGCGTTACAGCCAGCCGAACCGCCCCCGCCCCTACCGGGTGCCCGGCGGCGACCTGGGCATGTGGATTTTCGGCGGCGTCGGGTTCCTGGGCTCGCTCATGGCCTTCGTCTTCAGCTTCATCCCGCCGGATCAGATTTCCGTGGGGTCTCCGGCAACCTATGTGGGCATCCTCGTGGGCAGCGCAGTGCTGCTCATTATTGCTCCGCTGGTCATCTACGCGCTCCGCAAGCCGCACTGGAAGGATCCCCAGGCCGAGTTTGTGCCGTTCACCTGGCAGCTTGAACACGTTCACCCGGGCACAGTCAACGAGTCCTCAACAACCACTGCCGAACTGTCAGAGACCTGGGAGGAGACGGCCGGAAACGCCCCGAAGGCGGCAGCGGCGGGCGGCACCCCGGCCGGCAAGCACACCGGTAAACCGTCTGCCACCGGCGCCGGTTCCCGGGGGTCTGAGCAGGGCGGGGGGACACGCGTCCACCGGCCGCACCCGGGGCCGGCCGCAGGAGGGAGTTCAGCGGTATGAAAATCGACAAGTCAGCCATCCAGGCCGCCGTTCAGACCGCCCACAGCGATTTCACCCCGGACCAGGGCGGTAAGAACGCCGGTTACATCCCCTACCTTGCCTCCGTCGATCCGGCACTGTTCGGCATTAGCGTGGTCACGGCCGACGGCGAGGTTTTCGAAGCCGGCAACTCGGATTTCGAGTTTGCGCTGGAGTCGATCTCCAAGGTCTTTTCGATGGCCCGCGCCATGGATGAAGTCGGGTTGCCCCAGTTCCACGACAAAGTCGGGGCGGACCCCACGGGTGAGCCGTTTAATTCGGTGATTGCCGTGGCCCTGCACGATGACAAGCCGCTCTCCCCGCTCGTCAATGCCGGAGCCATGGCCACGGTGTCCCTGATCCCGGCAGGCAACGCCGAGGACCGCTGGCAGAAAATCCTGGCAACCCAGTCTGCCTTCGCCGGCCGGGACATTCGGCTGAGCGATGCGGTGAACGACTCGGAACAGTCCACCAACTTCCATAACCGGGCCATCGCCTGGCTGCTGTATTCAGGCGGGACGATGTACTCGGATCCCATGGAGGCCTGCGACGTGTACACACGCCAATGCTCCACCCTGGTGACAGCGGTTGACCTGGCAACCATGGGAGCGACCATTGCCGCACGGGGAACCAACCCCGTGACGAAGCAGGCTGCCATCACGCACCCGGACATCATCCCGCCCATGCTGGCGGAAATGACCATGGAGGGGCTGTACACGGCCTCGGGTGACTGGGCGTACCGGGTAGGCCTTCCCGGCAAGTCCGGCGTGGGCGGCGGGATCCTGGCAGTCATGCCGGGCGTCCTGGCCATTGCCGCCTTCTCACCCCCGCTGGACGCTGCCGGCAACAGCGTCCGGGGACGAAAGGCGGTGGCCCAGATCGCCTCGGCGCTAAAGCTGAACCTGTACAACGCCTCGGACTACGCAGCCTAGCGGGGCATCACAAGACGAACTGCGGCGGGGCGTGCGAACGGGTCTCCGCCGCAGTTCCCTGCCCCGCGGCATCCTGCCGGCACGCGGGTGGCTACCCCGTGAGGCGGATGCCGTAGTCGGCCGAAATGTCTTCAGCGGCACGCCTCAGCCGGGGCAACAGGATTTCTTCCAGTCCTGCGGCCCTGCCGTATGACTGGTGCAGGGAAACGTTGGCCGCGGCAACCACCCGTCCTCCGCGGTGGACCGGCACGGCAACTCCGCTGAGCCCTTCCTCGTATTCCTCACGGACAACTGACCAGCCGCGTTCACGCACCGTCCTGATTTCCGCCTGCAGGGCTTCCCTGGAGGGAACGGTGCTGGGCGTGAAGCGGCGGACGTCCGACCGGGCCAACCGGTCCTGCAGGTCTGCATCATCGAGCGAGGCCAGCAGCACCCGTCCCATGGACGTTGCCCAGGCCGGAAAGCGCGTTCCCACCTGGACGGCCACGCTGACCAGCCGCGGGGAGGTGACCCGGGCAACATACACCACGTGCACGTCGTCGAGGATGCACACTGACGCGGTTTCCTGAAGGTCCGCGGACAGCTGCTTCAGGTGGGGCTCCGCGATGGCGGGAAGCGTCAGGCTGGAAAGGAATGCCGAGCCGACGTTGAGCACGCGGGGTGCCAGCTGGAACCGGGCGCCGTCGGTGGACAGGTAACCCAGCTCCGTGAGGGTGAGCAGGAACCGCCTTGCGGCGGCGCGGCTCAGGTCGGCCTTGGCAGCCACCTCGCTGACGCTCTGCAGCGGCTCTTCCTCGGTGAATGCGCCCAGGACGGTAAACGTCTTCTCGACGGACTTTACATACCAGTCACCCTGCGGAGCGCCCACTGTGGTTTCCCCCTGACCTGTCCTCGTGCCGGGTCCTTCCCAACCGCCGATCCACCGATCCTAGCCCACTCCGGAACGCGGTCCGGCGGCGCACTGGCCGGCAAAGCCACAGGTCAGGACCGTGTCAGCCGTTCGCGAGGTACTGGGCCGCGAGCCGCACGGGAGCGTTGGGAGCGCCGTACCCCTCATAGGAAGGCCTGCGCTCCACCACCTCGAAGAAGACGTTGCCCACCGTGGAGGTATAGAAGTGCAGGAATTCGCCGTCCGCGTCCCGGTCGTAGAGAAGGTTCAGGTCCTTCAGCACCGTCAGGAACTCCGGGTCCAGTCCGAACCGCGCATCGAGGTCCTCGTAGTAGTTGCCCGGTACCGGCAGGAACTGCAGGCCCCGGGCGACGGCGGTGCGCGCCAATGCCACGAGGTCACTGCAGGCAAACGCCACGTGCTGCGGATAACCGGAGCCGTCGAACACCATGGGCGCGATGTTCAGTGCCATCCGCACGGCGCCGTCGCTGCTGCGCATCACCTGGCTGCGGACCAGGCCCATGGGGCTGGGAACCTCGACGCTGGGACGCGGGGTGAGGCCAAGGGTGGATTCATAGAAGAGCACCGCTTCGTCAAAATGCTGCCAAGGCTGGGACAGGTTGACGTGGTCTACGGCGGTAATGGGACCAGCGGCCGGAACGGGAGCCCCGTTTCCGAATTCCCGAATCCATCCCGGGCCGCCTGATTCTGCCTCACACAGGAAGATCTCCGTCCCGTCCGGGGCGGCAACAGCCTGCAGGACTTCTTCGTTTGCCTGGCTGCGCCGGGGCACGGCCGTGGCTTTTAGCTGCAGGGCTCGGGAGGCTGCGGCGAGGGCGTCCGGTACGTCCAGGCCGATCGCCGAGATACCGGGCTCCAGTCCGCGTGCGTTCTGGCTGTTGATGATCACCCGCGCCCCGTTTTGGGTCCACAGCTCAACGGCTTTGCTGCGGTGGGTTCCCTGGCAGGTGAAGCCAAGCTGGTAGAGCAGCGTGCGGATGGTTTCGGGGTCGCCGGCTTTGACCTCGGCGAAGTTGAAACCGAGCGGTTCCCCGACTCCGGGCAGGGTGGAGAGTTCCATGGCGGTTTCGCCGGCGCCGGTTTCCTGCAGGTGGATGGAGGTCTGTTCGGCCAGGCGGATCAGTGAGCGCATGGCATCGACCGCAGTGCGTTCCTCGGCGGCCTGCCGGAAGACGTCGTTGAAGATTTCCAGTGATACCGGACCGTTATAGCCGCTGCGCACCAGATGCCCCATGAAGGTGACCAGGTCGAATGCGCCTTCACCGGGAAAGACCCGGTAGTGGCGGCTCCAGGACAGAACGTCCATGGACAACTCGGGAGCGTCAGCCAGCTGGACGAAGAAAATCTTCTCGGCGGGAATCTTTTCGATCGCCTCCGGATTCCAGCGGCGGGAGAGGATGTGGAAGCTGTCCAGGCAGGTGCCCACGTTGGGGTGGTCAGCAAGCTCCACGATGCGCCACGCATGTTCAAAGTCGCTGACGTAGCGGCCCCAGGCCAGCGCCTCATAGGCGAGCCGGACGCCGTACCGTGCGGCGGTTTCGCCCATTCGACGAAGCTGGGCTGCTGCTACAGCGTCATCGTCAATGGTGGCGGTTGCTACGTTGGAGCACACCAGCATGGTGTCGATGCCCAAGCGGTTCATGAGCCGGAACTTGGCCTCGGCGCGCCGCAGGTTATCTGCCAGCACGTCCTCCTCGACTCCCTCGAAGTCACGGAACGGCTGGTAAAGGTCCAGTGTCAGGCCCAGTTCCTGCGCCAGGTCCCGGATCTGCTCCGGTGTGGAGGGGGAAACCACCAGGTCCTGCTCAAAGATTTCGACGCCGTCGAATCCAGCGGCGGCACAGGCACGGAGCTTGTCCTCCACGGTTCCGGAGAGGCAGACCGTGGCAATCGACGTACGCATTGGGTAATCCCTTCCGGCTCAGAGGCCGTTGCTGACCATGTCCAGGAAGTGTGCCCGCATGCGGGCCGGGTCCGGGCGGATGCCGGTAATAAGTTCAAACGCGTCCACTGCCTGGCCCACCGCCATGTGTCCGCCGTCCAGCACGCGGCAGCCCAGCGATTCGGCAGTGTCGATGAGCTTGGTCCGCACGGGACGGTAGATGACATCGGCCACCCACAGTTCGCTGCGCAGGAGTGCGGGATCGACCGGCATGCCGGGATGGGAGTGCATGCCCACCGGGGTAGCCTGCACAAAGCCGTCCGCCGCTGCGAGTGCGCCCGCCAGGTCAGCGCTGGTTCCGGCGGCGACGTGCGCCTCCGGGAAGAGCGCGGACAGCGCCTGGACGCGTTCCTGCACCCGGTCGAGGTCAAGGTCAATCAGGGTCAGCTGTCCAACGCCGGCCTTCAGGAGGGCGTAGGCGACAGCAGCTCCCGCGCCGCCGGCCCCGAGCTGGACTACCTTCTCCAGTGCCGCACCGGGCAGGCCCGCGGCGAGGGCCCGGCCAAAGCCGGAGTGGTCCGTGTTGTGGCCCATGAAACCCTCGTCCGTGACCAGCACGGTGTTGACGGCACCTAACCGGGCGGCGTCGTCGGACACTTGGTCCAGGTGCTCCATGACGAGCTGCTTGCACGGATGGGTGATGTTGAAGGCGTTAAAGCCAAGGTCGCGGCCGTAGCGCAGCAGGTCACCTACCTCGGTCCCGCTGCGCCCGTTCACCGAAAGGTCCACAGGCCGGTAGAGGTAGGAAAGTCCGTTTTCCCGGGCTTCCCGCTCATGCATTGGCGGTGTCAGGGATGTGGTGATCCCTTCGCCAATCAGGCCAACGAGCCAGGATTCGGTGGTGGTGCTCAAGTGGTTCTCCCTTCGGCGCCCGGGACGGGGCTAGGCCCACGGTACCGGCCTGTTCATAAAATGCACAACTGTGCGCATTTCGCACACATGTGTTGCATCTGACTATGGCGCGGGTTACATTGTGGTGTTCGCATGAAGCACTGCTGTGCGTTTACCGCACACCATCCCTTGGAGGCCCCACATGAGCGCTGCTCCGACGCAGTCCGCCCAAGCCACCGCCAAGACCCCGAAGAAGGCCGCCGCGGCGAGCTTCATGGGCAGCGCGGTCGAGTACTACGACTTCTTTATATTCGGCACGGCCGCATCGCTGATCTTCCCCTATGTCTTCTTCCCGGATGCCGATGCCCAGGCGAGCATCATGTCCCTGGCGACCTTCGGCTTCGCCTACATCGCCCGCCCGGTTGGCGCAGTGATCCTGGGACACTTTGGAGACCGCGTCGGCCGCCAGAAGATCCTTATGTTTACCCTCATCCTGATGGGTGCCTCCACCTTCCTGATCGGCTGCCTGCCGGACTTCAACACCATTGGCTGGTGGGCTCCCACCCTGCTGGTCCTCTGCCGCCTGGCACAGGGCCTCTCTGCAGCCGGCGAGCAGGCAGGCGCCAGCTCCATGACGCTGGAACACGCCCCCGACGGCCGCCGCGCCTTCTTCACGTCCTGGACCCTTACCGGAACCCAGGGCGGCCAGATCCTTGCAGCCATGGTCTTCATTCCGGTCATGGCCCTGCCCGATGACATCAAGTACGGAATCGGCTGGCGCATTCCGTTCTGGCTCAGCGCCGTCGTTGTTGTGGTCACCTACTTCATCCGCCGCACCCTCCACGAGACCCCGACCTTCCAGGAAGCCAAGGCAAACAACCAGATCGCCAAGCTGCCGGTGGGCGTACTGCTCAAGCACCACTGGCGTGACGTCCTGCGCGTCATCTGCTGCGCCTTCATCGCGGCTGTCTCGACCGTGTACGGCACCCTGGCCATCAAGTACGGCACCGAAGTAGGAAATGTCGACGCCGCCATCACCCTGTGGCTGGTAGTGGCTGGCAACATCGCCGCGCTGTTCACGCAGCCGCTGTTCGGCATGGCTGCCGACCGCTTCGGCCGGAAGCCGGTATTCATCTACGGCGCGCTCTCCAGCGCCGCCGTGATGCCGTTCTACCTGCTCTCCATGGAATCCGGTAACTCGCTCCTGCAGTTCACCCTCTCCGTGGTGGTCTTCGGCTGCGGCTATGCCGCTGCGAACGCCGTGTGGCCGTCCTTCTACGCGGAGATGTTCAGCGCCAAGGTCCGCTTCTCCGGACTGGCAATCGGCACCCAGCTGGGCTTCCTGATGGCCGGCTTCGCGCCGTCCATCGTTGCTGCCCTCGGTGGCTTGGAGCCGGGCGGCTGGGTAGTGATCAGCTGGTTCACAGCTGCCATTGCCGGCATTGCCGCGATCTCCGCGCTGACGGCCAAGGAGTCCTTCCGTATTCCGACGGCCGAACTTGGGCTGAAGAAGTAACAGCTTCTGCACCAAAACGGCCGGTACCGCGCCTGTGCGCGGTACCGGCCGTTGCGCGTTAATGCGTCATTGGCCTGCGTCCAGCCGGCGCTGCCGGCGGGCCGACCACGCCAGGTAGCCGCCCAATACGCCCGTAGACGCCAGCCCGGCTCCCATGAGCGGCGCCTGCCAGCCGCGCCAGCGGTCGGCGTCGCCCAGTGTCAGCTCACCGACACCCCGGATGAAGGCTGCCGCGAAGATCGCCGCGACCATCCGGTTGCCCACCCGCTCCAGCCGTTCCACCAGGGGAACCAGGTCCCCGGCGCGCAGATGCACCTCCATTCCTTCAAAGTCCAGGGTGTTGATAAGCCGCTGCAGTTGTCCGGGCAGCTCGGTGCCGAGTTCCAGCAGCTCTCCCCCGGCCTTACCGAGCCGTTTGGCGTAGGCAGCCGGGTTCAGGTGCTGCACGGTCATCCGCCGGGCGTAGGGCGCGAGCGTCTTCCCCATGCTGAAGTCCGGGTCCAGAACCTCCCCCATGCCTTCGGTCATGATCAGCATCCGCAGCAGCAGGGCAACCTCCCCGGGCAGCTGCAGGTGGTGGTTCCGGATGATCCCCAGGCCGTACGTAATGATCCGGCCCACCGGGGCATCGCCCAGGGTCCGGTTCGAGTACAGCTTGATCAGGCCGGCAAGGTCCATCCGGAGCTTGATCCGGTCCGGACGGGTCCGCGAGACCGTCATCCGCATCAGTGCGGTGGCCATCCGCTCAGGGTCCTTGCGGATGACGGCGACGAACAGGGCCGAAAGCTGGCCGCGGAGCTTGTCGTCGAGTTCTCCAACCATGCCGAAGTCAATGAGCCCGATCTGCGAGTTGGGCTGCACGAAGATGTTCCCCGGATGCGGATCAGCGTGGAAGAAGCCGTCCTCGAACACCATCTTCATTTCGGCATCCGCAGCCGTGACGGCGAGGGCCTTGCGGTCCAGTCCCGCGGCTTCCAGGGCCGTGGTGTCGGTGACCTTCAT
Organism: Arthrobacter sp. IK3; assembly: GCF_051337705.1. Lineage (NCBI taxonomy): Bacteria > Bacillati > Actinomycetota > Actinomycetes > Micrococcales > Micrococcaceae > Arthrobacter > Arthrobacter sp. IK3. The sequence goes on from NZ_JBPPSW010000005.1 coordinate 161,202, forward strand.
GCCGTAGAGCCGCTCCATGGTCAGCACCTTGGAGGTGGTGTGCTCCCAGTAGACGCGCGGAATGACCACCGCGGAGTCGTCTTCGAAGTTCAGCGCGAAACGATCCGCGTTGTGGCCCTCCTGCACATAATCCATTTCCTTGCGGAGGGTATCGGCGAACTCATCCATGAAGCCCTTGACGTCGTAGTCCCTGGCAGCTTCCCAATGCCGGCTGGCGTAACCGGCCAGGGACTGCAGGATGGACAGGTCCGCCTCCACCTCCGGGACAATGCCGGGACGCCGCACCTTCACCACCACGTTTGTGCCGTCCGCCAGCACCGCTGCATACGCCTGGCCGATGGAAGCGCTGGCAATCGGGGTGCTGTTGAATTCGCGAAACACCTCCAGGGGGTCCGCGCCGAGTTCCCGGCTGAGCGAGCCGCGCACGTCGTCCCAGGCAGCGGGGGTTGCCGAGTCCTGCAGTTTAGCCAGCTCATCCATGTAGGCCGGAGGCAAAAGGTCAGGCCGGGTGGAGAGCAGCTGGCCCAGCTTTACATAGGTGGGGCCGAGTTCTTCCAGCGCCCGGCGCAGGTATTCCGGGCTCGCCATCCGGGTGGAGTCGGCGCCGTCGGCCTCCCTGCGGCGAAACGGCAGCCAGGACTCAAGTCCCGCAACTGACACCAGGTATCCCAGTCCATTGCGGTACAGGATCTCGGCCATTTGGCGATAGCGGTCAAAACGGGTCTTCATTGCCTTCTCTCCGTCAGCCCTGCTGCGGCAGTCCGCTGCCCCGCGGGAGGGCCGCGCGGACGCCTGTTAGGGGAACCATAGTCCTTGGGCTGGGCACGGAACAGGTACGTACAGGCCAGGTCAGTGCCGGACGCCTGCATCGGGGAGCACCGTACGTGCTGAAGGTCCTGCCTAGCCGGTCACGCTCGGTTTGGGCGCTGGCCGCTCTCCGGCACCGCCTGACGCCCGCTCAGAGGCGGCCGCTGCTATTGATCCCGCAACGAACAGGGCGGCAATGCTGATGCAGCAAACCAGCAGGGGCACGGTCCAGCCCTCGGAAACGTCATGCAGGGTTCCCAGCGCAACGGGTCCGGCGGCAGCCACCAAATAGCCACCTCCCTGGACCATGGCGGAGAGCTGCCCCGCCTGACGGCCCGAACCGCCAAGCCGAACCAGGATCAGGAAGATCACCGTGATCCCCGCTCCCTGCGCTATGCCGCCGAGCGTCACCCACAGGACCCATCCAGCCGGGGCGAGCAGCAGCCCCAGAGGCAGTGCGGCCCAGGCAGCAACCGTCAGCCAAAGCAGTGAGCGCGTGCGCAGCCGCCTGGCCAGCAGTGGAACGGCCAGGGCGCCCACGATGGCCGGCCCCTGGAACAGGGAGGCGCCGGCGCCTGCGGCGGCCGCGTCGAGTTCCAGCAGGTCCGCAAGCAGGGTGGGCAGCCACGTGGAGATGGCATAGAAAGAGAACGCCTGACCGCTGAACGCGATAAGCAGCAGCCACGCGACCGGACGGCGCCAAACCGGCTCGGCAGGCGCAACCGGAGCGGATGCCGCAGGTCCGGCTGCGTTTTCGGGTGCAGCGCTGTCTGCGGTCCGGCGCGCGGCCGCTCCCCTGGCTCCGCCCAGCAGAAAATCCCGCCAGCCCACCAGTCCGAGCCAGGCAAGGGCCGCGGCGACTGCCAGTACACACCACACCGCCATGGCAAGGCGCCAGCCGAAGGCATCCGCAAGCGGTGCGGTCAGGATGAGGGTGGTCATCGAGCCGATGTTCATGGCCGCCGTGTAGGTGCCGGTCACCAGGGGCACGCGCGCCGGTGGGAAGTCCCGCCGGATGATAACCGGAACCAGCACGTTGCCGACGGCGATCGAGGCGCCGATCAGGACCGTACCGGCCAGGGCAAGCTCCGTCCCTCCGGCTGAGCGCAGGAGCGTCCCGGCCAGGATGCCGGCCAGGCAGAACGCGATTGCCTGGTCCGGACCCCCGCGGCGGAGCAGCGGCAGTGCCAGGAAGGAGATGACGCCGAAGCAGGCGATCGGCAGCGCGGTCAGCAGGCCGGATGTTTGGACGGACATCCCCAGTTCGGACTGGAGCAGGTCCAGGATGGGCGACGGCGCTACGATCGGACCGCGGAAATTCAGCGCGATCAGGATGATGCCGGCCAGGGCGCCCCAGAAAACCATCCGGGCAGAGCGTCTGCGCCCGTTCCTTCCAGTGCCTGCGGGACTGTCGAGATGCATGCTGCAGCGTTTCCTTTGGGACTCGGGTTGAGCGGCAGCGGGCGCGGCAGCCTGACGCGATTCTCTCACCGGGAGGGCGGTTCAGCGGGAAGCCTCGCAGGGCGCCGTGCCTAGAACTGCGGCTGCGCCTGCGGAGGAAATGCCGGAATGTGATGGGTGGGCAGCCGGTCCCGGTCATAGGTGACCGTCGTGTAGCCATGCGGAGCAGGACGGCCGTTTGCGTCCAGGTTGACGAAGACGATGCGTTCGATGGTCAGGATGCTCGAACGCGTGATCATGTTCCGCACCTCGGCCCGCATCGTCAGGGACGTCTTGCCGAATTTTGTGGCGCACAGCCCCATTTCAATGAGGTCGCCCTGCTGTGCGGAGCTGACGAAGTTGATTTCGGACATCAGCTTGGTGACCACCCTGCCGTTGCCCATCTGGAGGATCGCGTAGATGGTTGCTTCCTCATCGATCCACCGCAGCAGCGACCCGCCGAACAGTGTTCCGTTTGCATTCAGGTCTTCGGGCCTGACCCATTTACGGGTATGAAAATTGATGTCGCCGGATTCCATGATTCTCAGGTTATCCCCGCGGATACGCCCTTCAATGACGGCTGTGAGGGTGCCCACCGGCCGCTGCGGGACTCGGCACAGTCCACCGCGGGTGGCCGAACGGGCGGGCTACGCCACTCCCCAGCCCTCGTCAGCGCGTGTTTCGCAGCGGTGTAGGCGGCGCCTCCAACCGAGCCCCGCAGCCCTGCCCGCGAGGCCAAATTCACTCTGGATCCGGCACCGCGGGAAAGCATGACCGGGTCGCGCTTTCACGGAACAGCCTCCGGAACGGCTCTTAGGGTTGCGCCCCCGGTTCCTGCAGCACATCAGCGAGCTCATACTTCACCGGTTCCTCGAGCTGGCCAAAACCGCAGCTTTCCGGTTCGCGGTCCGGCCGCCAGCGGAGGAAACTTGGCGGATGCCGGAACCGTGGTCCCTCCATATGGTCATAGGCCACCTCAACCACACGTTCGGGTCGCAGTGGGGTGAAGGAGAGGTCCTTGCTGCCCGTCCATCGGCTCCCCTCGGAGCTGCGCGGAGTCCGTGTGCCGGGTTCCGGGCCCGCCGAACTCCAGGGATGGGATGGGTCCCAGGTGACAAGGGCCTGGAGCTCGTCGAAGAGTTCGCTTCGTCTGGCCATGGGAAAGGCTCCGATGACGCCGGCGTTGACGAGGTTTCCGGCATCGTCATACAGGCCCAGCAGAAGGGAACCGATCCGGTCATCGCCGCTCTTGTGCACCCGGTAGCCTGCCACCACGCAGTCCGCCGTGCGCCGGTGCTTGACCTTGGTCATGGCCCGCTTACCCGGCTCGTACCGTCCCTCCAGCGGCTTGGCGACCACACCGTCGAGCCCGGCCCCCTCGAAACGCCTGAACCATTCCCCGGCTGTCCCGGCGTCCAGGGTCTGCCGGGTCACGTGCAGGCGGCCCCCGGCTGCACGCAGAACTCCGTCGAGCTGCTCGCGGCGCCTGCGGAAGGGCTCACCCGTGAGGTCGGTACCGCCTAGGGCCAGCAGGTCGAACGCCACAAACGACGCCGGGGTCTGCTCCGCCAGCAGCGAGACCCGGCTGCCGGCCGGGTGGATCCGCTGCTGCAGGGCATCGAAGTCCAGCCGCCTGCCGTCCCCGCTGACGAGGATGATTTCACCGTCCACTACGCACTGCTCCGGCAGGCCCTCAAGGAATGCCTCCGCAAGCTCGGGAAAGTACCGGTTCAGGCTCCTGCCGTTGCGGCTGAGGATCTGCACGTCCTTCCCGTCCCGGAACACCAGCGCCCGAAAGCCGTCCCATTTGGGCTCATAGGCGTATCCACCCTCGGGGATCCCGGCCGCAGGCTTGGCCAGCATGGGACTAATGGTCTTGGGCAGCGGCAGCTCCATGAGCAGGACCTTCCTGGTTGGCGGTGGCACCGGTTGGGGACTGCCACCACCGTAGGATGCTTTTATGAGTCTGAACAGCAGCGGAGGCAGGCAGCAAGCATCATGTCCCGGCCATTACGATCCTCCACTGCTGCACCCCGTGCACCAGTTTGGCGGCAGGGAACTGGACTTCCGGTGCCGGGTGGCGCTGATGGCGATCATCAACCGCACCCCTGACTCGTTCTACGATGCCGGCCGGACCTTTGGCCGGGACGCGGCAATCGGCGCAGCACTGAAAGCAGTGCACGACGGCGCGGACTGGGTGGATATTGGCGGGGTTCCGTTTGCGCCGGGGCCGGCTCTGGATCCTGCGGAAGAAGCGGCACGGATTGTTCCCGTCATCCGGGCAGTCCGCAGCGAATCGGACGCAATCATCTCAGCCGACACCTTCCACCCCGCCGTCGCGGAACAGGCCATTGAAGCCGGCGCCAACGTCATCAACGACACCACCGGACTGCACGATCCGCGGCTGGGCAGGGTGGCCGCGGAAGCAGGCGTGCACCTGGTAATCACCCACAGCCTGGCGGAACCGCGGACGGTCTACCCCCGCCCGCAGTACGGCGACGTGGTGCTGGAGGTGGCGCAGTTCCTGCGCCGCCGTGCGGACTACGCTCAGGAGCTGGGGGTGCCTCCGGAAAAGATCATTCTTGATCCCGGACATGACCTGAACAAGAACACCCTGCATTCCCTGGAGCTGACACGCCGGCTCGCCGAGATCGCGGAGGCCGGTTATCCCGTCCTGGCCGCTGTGTCCAACAAGGACTTCATAGGCGAGACGCTGGATGAGCCCAAGTCCGGCAGGGTTGAGGGGTCCCTGGCTGCCGCTGTTGCCAGCATTTTCAACGGTGCGCGGATCCTGCGCATGCATAATGTTGAAGCCGCCTCCCGGGCCATCCGCATGACGGAGGCGATCCTGGGCTGGCGTGAGCCGGTGCGGCTGCGGCACAACATGGGTAACGTGAACGAGCCTGCGCTGTGAGCGCGCCGGTGATCACCGCTGCGGGCTCCGAACGGGCCCTCGGCGACGCAGACCTCCTGGCAGCCTACGGGTGGGATCATCCTGCTCATTCCGGGCGCCCAGTGTTCAGGTTCAACTTCGTGGCCTCAGCGGACGGGGCAGTGACCTGGAACGGGCGCTCCGGGGAACTGGGAGACGACGCGGACCGCCGCCTGTTTGCCCTGCTGCGCTCCACTGCGCAGGTGATCCTGGTGGGCGCCGGGACAGTACGGTCCGAGGGATATGCCGGCGACCTCGTGAGCGCACAGACCCGGTCCTGGCGCACGGAACAGGGGCTCGCCGCACATCCGGGAGTCGCCGTCGTCTCCGCCGCACTGGACCTGGACCCCGGATCCGCCTTCTTCACCGAGGCTCCGGTGAAGCCGCTGGTACTCACCGCCGCGGCTGCGCCGCGCGGGCGACTTGCCGCCCTGGAAGAGGTGGCCGACGTCGTGGTGGCCGGAGCGGACACGGTTGAACCCGCATTGGCGGCCCGGGCCCTGGCGCAGAGGGGCTGGCTGCGGGTCCTGTGCGAGGGAGGGCCCCGGCTCTTTGGATCGTTCCAGGCAGCGGGACTGGTCGACGAGCTCTGCCTGACGCTCTCCCCGGTGCTCGCTGCCGGTTCCTCCGGTCGGATCGGTGCAGGGACGCCGGGGGTTCAGCTTGCGAGGCTGCGGCTGCAGCACGTCCTGCGTGCCGGGGACACACTGCTGCTGCGTTACCTCACCCGCTGAGCCGCCGCGCGCGGATCACTCGCACGCCTAGAAGTTGATCATGTGGCCCGTCAGCCCGTGGAAGGCTTCCTGGAGGGCCTCGCTCAGCGTCGGATGGGTGTGCACGTTGCGGGCCAGCTCGGAAGCGGTCAGGTCCCACTTCTGCGCCAGTGTCAGCTCGGGCAGCAGCTCCGAAACGTCCGGACCAATGAGGTGCCCGCCCAGCAGCTCCCCGTAGGCGGAGTCGGCAATGAGCTTCACGAATCCCACCGGCTCCCCCAGTCCGTGGGCCTTGCCGTTTGCGGTGAACGGGAAGGTGCTCACCACTACCTCGTGCCCCTCGTCCCTGGCCTGGGCTTCGGTGAGTCCGAAGCTCGCCACCTGCGGCTGGCAGAACGTAGCCCGCGGCATCATGCGGTAGTCCCCCAGCGGCATGGTTTCTGCACCTGCGATCGTCTCGGCGGCCACCACGCCCTGGGCTTCGGCAACGTGGGCGAGCTGGAGCTTGGCCGTCACGTCCCCGATGGCGAACAGGTTGGGAACGCTGGTACGCATGTAGTCGTCAATCGCGATGGCGCCGCGTTCGGTTACCTCCACCCCGGTGCTTTCCAGGCCAAAGCCGTCCAGCCGCGGGGCGAAGCCCACGGACATCATCACGCGGTCGGCGTCGACAGACTGCGCGTTGCCGTCCTTATCGGTATAGGTGACCGTGACGGAGCTGCCGTTGTCCGTGACGGTCTCCACCTTCGCCGAGGTGTGGATCGGAATGCCCAGCTTCTTGTACTGCTTGGTGATCTCCTTCGACACGTCGGGATCTTCGTTGGGCAGCGCACGGTCCATAAACTCGATGATGCTCACGTCCACCCCGTAGCTGCGAAGGACGTAGCCGAACTCCATGCCGATGGCACCGGCGCCCACGATGACCAGTTTCGCGGGCAGGTCCCGGCTGAGGATCTGGGTCTCATAGGTGACCACGTTCTCGCTGAGCTTCACACCGGGGAGCAGCTTGACGGCGGCTCCGGTGGCAATGATGGCGTTCTCGAACGTGAGCTCTTCGGTCTTCCCGTCCGACAGCGTGACCTCCATGGTGTGGGCATCCTTGAAGACACCCCTGCCGTCGTATTCGGTGATCTTGTTCTTCTTCATGAGGAAGTGCACGCCCTTGACCCGCCCGTCGGCCACCTGCCGGCTGCGGTCGTACGCGGCACCGTAGTCGAAGCTCACGTCTCCGTGCATTCCGAACACGTCCGCCTGGCGGGTGAAAATCTGTGCCAGCTCTGCGTTGCGAAGCAGCGCCTTGGACGGGATGCAGCCCACGTTCAGGCAGACCCCGCCCCAGTACTTCTCCTCGACGATGGCAACGCTCAGACCAAGCTGCGCGGCGCGGATGGCGGCCACGTAGCCGCCGGGCCCGGCTCCCAGGACAACGACGTCGTAATGTGAACTCATGCTGGCTCCTCGATCGTGGACATAGGGCCTTGTGGAACAGTACCGGCTCAGATGTAGCCGCGGTAGCCCTGCCAGGCGCGGCGGCGTTCGGGAAAAGGATCGGACTCAATCCGGTCCTCGATGTCGAAAACCCGGGTATGGCGGTTCTGTTCCTCGAACCGGGGCCAGTCTTCGCCGGGCAGGTGGCGGTGGGCGAGGTTCAGCAGCGACCCCTGGAACCGCGCCGACAGTTCCCGGAGCTCGTCCCGCCCGCCCAGCAGGGACAGGGCACGGAGGATCCGCTCGTTGGTCTCGCCGAACATCACGGGCACGTCGAAAGCGTGGGTCGCTCCAAAGCCCAGCAGGTTCATGAGCCTGGTTGCGTAGTCATAGCGGTATATCCAGGTAGGGGCCACGCGGGAGTGGCCTTCGGCCACCAGCTGGCTGGGGTACCAGAAAACGAGGTCGCCGCTGATCTCCACGGACCGGTCCCGAGACGGATAGCCGGGATAGGCGGCAGTCACACGGTCCAGCGCGGCCGGGTCAGTGCCGGCGAACATTCGCTCCAGGCGGGCCGGCGTGGAGGGCAGGATGTTGTCCAGCTTGGCGAACAGTGCACCCTCCTGGGCCATGGTTCCCAGCACCAGGGGTTTGGGTGCCGACTCTCCGTCCAGGAAGGTGTCAATGGGATGGCGGGGAAGGAATTCGCCGTCGATCACCGGTGAAACGCTCAGGGATCCCGGCTGCTGGACCGGCCCGATCTTCATGGTCATTTTCTGGATCGCGGCCACCAGCTTGGCAGCCGGAATACTGGACAGCACACGGGCCGCGTCGGTTTCCTCGACCCGGAGGATCTCCAGGAGGTCCAGTGCCCACCGTTCGTGCATGTCCGGGTAGTACGCACCGGACGGCGCAGGGCTCTGTGCGAATGCCTTGTGGAACAGGGGCGCCGCGGAAGGAATACACATCAGGGCGGTGACGGAAATTCCGCCTGCGGACTCACCGAAGATGGTGACGTTCTCCGGGTCGCCTCCAAAGGATGCGATGTTCTCCCGTACCCACTTCAGTGCGGCCACCTGGTCCCTCAGGCCCAGGTTGGACTCGAACTGCCGCTCGGAGGTGGAAAAGGACGTGAAGTCCATGAAGCCCAGGGCGCCGATCCGGTAGTTCAGGCACACGTAGACCACCTCGCCCGTGCGCACCAGGTTGGCGCCCCGGTACGTCCGGACGGCGGAGGAGCCCGAGCTGAAAGCACCCCCGTAGAGATAGACCAGCACCGGAAGCCCGGCCAGGTCAGAGTCCAGGGGGGCGCTGACGTTGATGGTCAGGCAGTCCTCGCTCATCAGCGGCCGCCGGCGGGAACCGGTCAGGGCCAGCCCGCGGGACTGCGGCGGAATGGGGCCGAACTCGGACGCGTCCCGCATGCCGGTCCAGGAATCAGCCGGAGCCGGTGCCCGGAGCCTCAGTTCACCCAGGGGCGGTGCCGCATAGGGGATGCCCCGCCAGGTCCGCACGCCGTCTTCGACTACACCGCGTACCCAGCCATCCGCTGTTTCAACTTCGAGTGCCGATATGTCCAGGGACATCCCTCACCTGCTTCCACCGGGCGGCGGCCCCGAGAGCCTGGCCAGGCCGGGCAGGCGGGTCCGGTTCCGCGCTAATCCACGATAGACCCGGCGGCGCGCGGTAGCCATAGCGCGGCCGCGTCAGCGTCCTTGGGAAGGCAGAGCGCGGAAACGGTTCCTAGCGGAGGGCCGGCTTCCGCCGGCGCAGGATGTAGCGGTGGACGGCAACTTCCTTCAGGCACAGGAGCACCACGGCGGCAAGGTTCAGGGCGACTTTTGCGGAGGTGTCCCAGTTCGTCAGGACACAGGTCATCCAGACCACCAGCAGGACGGTCACGTCCAGCTTGCGCAGAATGCCGGGGAACGCCTGCCGCTCCCGGGCACGCGGTTGGAGGCGCATCGGTGCGCTCATCAGAGCCATAGCAACTTCTTTCCCCCGCAATGCGGCGGCACTTCCTGTCATCCAGGCAGTCCCGCCCTTAGAAGACTTCTATCACATCTGTCACAGAACTCACATACATTTCTCTGCGGGCGGGCTGGCCGGGTAATCCTAGGCCTCGCTGACGGACCCGTCCTCAACGCGCCACATGCGGTCCAGCCGGACGTTCTGGAGCATCCGGCGGTCGTGCGTGACCAGCAGCAGAGTGCCTGTGTAGGACTCAAGCGCCTCTTCGAGCTGCTCGATCGCCGGCAGGTCCAGATGGTTTGTCGGTTCGTCCAGGATCAGCAGGTTGACGCCGCGGGCCTGGAGCAGGGCCAATGCTGCGCGGGTCCGCTCGCCCGGGGACAACTCGCCCACCCGGGTGCCGGTCTGGTCCGCCTTGAGCCCGAACTTCGCCAGCAGGGTCCGCACCTCTCCGGCGTTCATTTCCGGCACGCAGGCCTCAAAGGCGGCAGCAAGGGGCTGGTCCGCGGCGAGCTGGGTGCGCAGCTGGTCGATCTCCCCGAGGGCTACTCCTGAGCCCAGTGAGGCTGAACCCTGATCGGGCTTCAGCGTCCCGCGGAGCAGTGCGAGCAGCGTGGACTTCCCGGCACCGTTCGGCCCGGTGATGCCTATCCGTTCCCCGGCGTTGACCTGCAGGGATACGGGTCCGAACCGAAAGTCCCCGCGCCGCAGTGCGGCCTCGTTCAGGATGGCCGCAACGGTGCCCGAGCGCGGTGCTGCCGCGATGGAGAACTGCAGCTGCCACTCCTTGCGCGGTTCCTCCACTTCCTCCAGCCGGGAGATCCTGGATTCCATCTGGCGCACCTTCTGGGCCTGCTTCTCGGAAGATTCCATGCTTGCCCGGCGGCGGATCTTGTCATTGTCCGGGGACTTGCGCATGGCGTTCCGGACGCCCTGCGAGCTCCACTCCCGGGTAGTGCGCGCCTTCGCCACCAAATCCGCCTTGCGGCCGGCATATTCATCGTAGGCTTCGCGGGCATGGCGGCGGGCCACCGCCCGTTCCTCCAGGAATGAGTCGTAACCGCCGTCGTATACGGCCACCTGGTTCTGTGCCAGGTCCAGTTCCACGATCCGGGTCACGCAGCGGGCGAGGAACTCACGGTCATGCGAAACCAGCACGACGCCGCCGCGGAGCCCGCGGACGAACTCCTCCAGTTTCGCCAGCCCGTCCAGGTCCAGGTCATTGGTCGGCTCGTCAAGCAGCACAATGTCGAAACGGCTCAGGAGCAGGGCAGCAAGCGCCACCCTCGCTGCCTGGCCGCCGGAGAGACCGGTCATGAGGGCTTCCGGACCCAGGTCCAGCCCCAGTGCCGCCAGGACCGCGGGGATACGCTCGTCGAGGTCCGCGGCTCCGGAAGCAAGCCAGGTATCCAGTGCGGCGGCGTAGTCCTCCTGTGCCTGCGTTGATTCAGTTCCGAGGGCCTCAGCTGCGGCTTCCATCGCCACCGTTGCGCCGGCCGCACCGGTGCGCCGTGCAATGTACTCCGCCACGCTCTCCCCCGGGATCCGCTCATGTTCCTGCGGCATCCAGCCAACGAAAGCGTCGCCCGGGTGGCGTTCAACGGTCCCTTCAAAGGGCGGAACCGCACCGGCAAGCAGGGCAAGCAGGGTGGACTTGCCGGCACCGTTCGCGCCGACGACGCCAATGACGTCTCCCGGGGCGACAGTGAGCGACAGTCCCGAAAACAGGACGCGGTGGGCGTAACCGCCGGAGAGGCTGCGGGCAACAAGGGTGGCGGTCATGCCTCCAATCCTATGCCGGACCGGCGGGCTTCCCGGCCCCGGCCAGCTAGCGGTACCCCCGGTATCCGTCCCACGCCTGGCGGCGGACTGTCCGCGGATCCAGTTCAATCCGGTCGTACCGGTCAAAGATCTTCGTCCGCCGTGATGTCCGGTCATAGCGCGGCCACATGGGGCCCGGGGCCCCGGTCCGGGCGAACCGCAGCAGTGCGGACTGGAACCGGTGGCCCACGTTCCTGGCCGTGCGGCGGTTTCCCATGCTCAGCAGCATCCGGCCGGTCCCGGCGTCGTAATTACCGAAAACGGCGGCGAGATCGAGGCCATGAGTTGCGCCCAGTCCTACCGCCCTTGCTGCCCGCGGTGCGTAATCGAACCGGTAGGACCAGGTGGGTGCGTGGGCAGCATGTGCCTGGGCCGCCTGGACGCTCGGATACCAGAACACTGCGTCACCGCCGAGTTCCACGGCCTGTTTTTTGTGCGGGTAGCCGCGGTAGGCAGCGATGACCCGGTCCCGTCTCTCCGGTTCGGTCAGGTCGAACATCCGCTCGATCCGGTCCCGTGAGGTGGGGAGGATGTTGTGCAGCCGGTCAAACAGCACGCCCTCGTTGTCCATTGTCCCGATCACCATCGGCACGCTGGAGGCACGTCCGTCACCGAATGCCTGCAGCGGGTGAAGGGGCAGGAAGGAGCCGTCCACGACCGGCGCGAGGCTCAGTGCACCCGGCCTGGACTCCGGTGCGATCCTGCTGCTTAGCTCTTCTGCTGCCCTGGTGAGCGTTGCGGCATCCAGTCCGGCCAGCGCTTTCGCGCCGCCGTCCTGCCCGGCGCCCAGTAGGCCGAGGTATTCATTCGCCCATTGGGATGCGAGGTCCGGCCCGTAGGCTGCGGCGGCCGCAGGGCTCTGAAGGAACGTCCGGTGGAACAGGCCGTCTGCTGCCGGCACACACATCAGTGTCAGGGCAGCCGTGGCGCCGGCCGATTCACCGAAGAGGGTTACGTTCCCGGGATCTCCCCCGAAGGCTGCGATATTCCGCTGCACCCATTCCAGCGCTGCCACCTGGTCCGCGAGGCCCACGTTGACGTCAAACGTGCGCCCGGGCGTTGAACAGGCCCGAAAATCCAGGAACCCCAGGGCACCGAGCCGGTAGTTCATTGAAACGAACAGGACGTTCCCGGCCGCGGCCAGCCGCGCTCCGTCCACGAGCTCCATCGCCGCCGAGCCGGTGCTGAAGCCGCCGCCGTGGATAAACACCAGGACCGGAAGCGGCGCCTCTCCGGCTTCCGGAGGAGCCGTCACATTGATGGTCAGGCAGTCTTCGCTCATGGGGGTCTTCCCGTCTGCGCCGGGCAGCACCCTGCGCAGGGGCTGCGGAGCCCACGGCCCGTACCGGCCGGCGTCGAGCACCTCCTGCCAGGGGTCCGGCCGCTGCGGCAGCCGCAGCCTCAGGTCCCCCACCGGCGGCTGCGCGTACGGTATACTGCGCCAAACCCTGGCCGTTCCGGTGTTTCGGCCACGAACGGGCCCCTCGGCAGTGTGGACGGTCAGATCAGCTTCCGCGGTGGCAGTAGACATTGAGGTCCTTTCACCTGTGGGTACCCTCCTGGCGCGGGGGCACCGGGCACTTTCGGATACTAGTTCCCGCCCCCTGATCCAGACCATCCCCTTCAGCCGATCCCGGGCGGCAATCCGCCGCATCGGTTCGTGGTGACCCACAGGCCCGTTCAGCCAGCGGCAGAACAGCCGCGCACGTGAACCATCAGTATGCTTATGCTTGCTCCACCGAACCCGACGAGAGGAGCAACATGTCACGCGTGGCAATTATTGGCGGACACGGCAAGGTGGCACTGCAGCTGGCGAAGGACCTCGCAGCCAACGGACACCAGGTGTCCTCACTGTTCCGGAACCCGGACCATGTGTCCGAGGTGGCGGCAACGGGGGCTGAACCGGTAGTGGCCGACGTCGAAAAGCTGGACACTCCCCAGCTCGCTGACCTGCTCGGCGGGCACGACGCCGTCGTGTGGTCTGCCGGAGCAGGCGGCGGTTCCCCCGAACGCACCTACGCGGTGGACCGCGACGCCGCCATCCGCTCCATGGAGGCGTCCGAACAGGCAGGCGTCCGGCGGTACGTCATGGTCTCCTACATGGGTGCCGGACCGGACCACGGTGTTGATCCGGACAACAGCTTCTATGCCTATGCGGAGGCGAAGGCAGCGGCAGACGAGCACCTGCGGCGCAGCGGACTGGACTGGACCATCCTCGGACCCAGCGCTTTGACGAATGAGCCGGGAACCGGACGCATCAGCATCGGCCCCGCCCAGGACGGAAGCGTAGCCCGCTCTGACGTGGCCGCAGTGGCTGCCGAAGTGCTGGAGCAGCCCGGAACCGTAGGCAAGTTCATTGAGTTCATCAACGGAGAGACGCCGATCCGCGAGGCAGTGGCATCGCAGGCTTCCGCCTAGCCGCAGTACACCGGGCGGGGGCGGTTGTCCGGCAACCGCCCCCGCGTGTCCGGGCCCGGCCCCGCTAGGACTCCCTGCGCGCTCCGGCTCCGGGCTCGACGGCGAATATGTCCGGTTCCAGGCAGCCGGCCCGGCCGAAGGCCCGCACTATCGCAGCACCCACCTGTCCGGCCTCCCGGGCATCCACCAGCGCGATCGCTGATCCGCCGAATCCGCCGCCGGTCATCCGTGCACCCGGGGCACCGGCGGCCATTGCTGTCTCCACGGCCAGGTCCAGTTCCGGAGAAGAGACCTCGAAATCGTCCCGGAGCGACTCATGGCTTGAGGCCAGCACCTGGCCGATGTCACGGATGGGGCGTCCGGACTCGAGATGCGCGACGGCGGTCAGCACCCGCTCGTTCTCGCTCACCACGTGCCGGGCCCTCCGGTAGGCCGTCCGGTCAAGCTGCGGCGCCGCCAGGACCAGGTCCGGCAGCGCCACTTCCCGCAGCGACTGCACTCCCAGCGCCGCGGCGGCCCGCTCGCAGTCATCCCGGCGCTCGGCATAGCCGCCCGAATCATGGGCGTGGCTGACTTTCGTATCGATGACGAGCAGCGTCATGCCTTCCCCGGAGAGGTCCAGCGGGACCAGCCGGCTTTCGCGCGACCGGCAGTCAAGGAACAGTCCGTGCCCGGCTTCGGAGAGCAGCGACGCCGACTGGTCCAGGATTCCCGTGGGAGCGCCGGCGAACTCGTTTTCCGCCTGCTGGCACAGGAGCACCAGGTCCCCGGGCGGTAGGTCCGCTCCGGAGAGCTCCCTCACGGCAAGGGCTGCTGCGCACTCCACGGCCGCGGAGGAGGACAGGCCGGCTCCTACCGGGACGTCGGAGTCCAGGAGCATGTCCATTCCGGGGACGGTGGCACCGCGGAGTCCGAAGGCCCAGTGCACTCCGGCGAGGCAGCGGCTCCAGCCGGTGAGGCGCCCGGGCGCCAGCTCGCTGACCTTGATTTCCGCTGCTTCGCTGCCCGGCGCTGTAGTGGCCAGGCGGAGCACTCCGTCGGTCCGCGGCGACGCAGCAATCCGCGCCCGGCGGTTGATTGCCAGCGGCAGGACGAAGCCCTGGTTGTAGTCGGTGTGTTCGCCTATCAGGTTGACCCGGCCCGGAGCGGACCAGACGCCCTGCGGTTCGTATCCGTAGCGCCCGGCGAACAGGGCCCGGGTATTCATGCCTTTCCTCCGGTCCGGATGCCGAAGGGAGGCAGGACCCGGCGGAGCCGGGAAGCCGTTTCCTCGGGACTGACATCGGCTATGAAGGCACCCATCGCGGCCTCGGATCCGGCGAGGTACTTCAGCTTGTTCTCGGCCCGCCTGGGGGAAGTCACCTGCAGGTGCATCCGGTAGGAGTTTCGGCCGGCATGCTGGACGGGCGCCTGGTACCAGGCGGCAATGTACGGCGTCGGCGTTGGGTACAGGCCTTCGATTCGGCGCAGGACGTCCAGGTAGAGCCCGGAGAGCTCGTCCTGTTCTTCGTCCGTAAGTGAGGCAAGGTCCGGAACGTTCCTGTGCGGCACCACATGGACCTCCAGCGGCATCCTGGCCGCGTAGGGAACGTAGGCTGTCCACAGCTTTCCACGCGCCACTATCCGGCTGCCATCGCGCAGCTCCCTTGCCAGCAGGTCAGCGAACAGCTCTCCGCCTGTCTCCTCCTTGTAGGCCTGAACCGACTCCAGCTGCCGCAGCGTCCGCGGGGTAGCAAACGGGTAGGCGTAGATTTGGCCGTGCGGATGGTGCAGGGTCACGCCGATTTCGGCACCCCGGTTCTCGAAGATAGACACCTGTGCTACGCCCGGGATGCGGGAGAGTTCGGCGGTGCGGTGCACCCAAGCCCGCATCACGGTACGCGCTCGTTCCAGGCTCAGACCCGCGAACGAAGCGTCGTGCTCGGCAGCGAATGCCACCACTTCGCAGCGTCCGGCCGCGGGGGCAGCCGCAGCGGAGTCATCGGGGCTGCCGCCGCTGCCCGGGCCGAACGCGGGAAACCGGTTCTCGAACACAGCGACGTCGTATCCGTGTGCCGGGATCTCGGTGGCACGCTCCGGACCCGAAGGGCACAGCGGGCACTCCGAAGCCGGCGGAAGGTGGGTGCGGGTCTGGCGGTGTTCGGCATAGGACACCCACTCTCCCAGGAGCGGGTCATAGCGCATCAGCGGTGTCTGCGGGCGCGGAGACAGGATGCGGCTGTCAGCCGGTGCGGCACCGGGACGCTCCGTTCCCGCACCTTCGTCGAAGAAGTACAACAGCTCCCGGCCGTCGGCGAGATGCGTACGCAGGGGCCCGGCATCCGGTTCGGAGTGGATAGCAGGGACGCTCATTCACCCTCCGTTCGGCGGACGTACAGGAGCATGGCACGCTCCGGATTCAGGACGGGAAGCGGAACACCGGCTGCGCCAAGCCACGCACCGCCGGCCCGCAGCCCGGTTCCAAGCCAGGCGGGCGGGGTGCGCTGCAGGAAGGTTCCCGGTTCGTCAAGTATCACTGGATCCAGCCTATAGCCCTGTGCCGGGTCCAGTCCCGGCAGGTGATCGACGTCGTGCAGACGGCGCCGGCAGCCTAGCCTGCCGGATCCCTAGCCGGTGATCTTGTACTTCGCGCGGTCCGCCTCGTCCAGGACCACCTGCTCCTCGGGGGTCATCGCCGACCCGCCGCGGCTGGCCGGCATCCACCAGGCGCCGTCAGGTGCTTTTTCGGGATAGGTGTCGATGCACTCGTCGATGCCGGCCTGGAGGATCTCCTGCAGCCGGGCCGTCTCTTCCGCCACCGGAGCGGACGGGTCGATCTTGAGTGGTTCGCCGATATGGATGCGGACAGGAGTCTTCCACACCGCCTTGAGGCTCAGTCCGTGCCCGCGGGTGAGCATCCGGTGCCCGCCCCAGACGGACACCGGCACAATCGGCACTCCGGCTTCCGCCGCCATGCGGACGGCTCCGGTCTTCAGCTGCCGGACGGTGAAGCTGCGGCTCACGCCGGCCTCCGGGAGTACCGCCAGGTAATCTCCGCGGTGCAGCTTCTCAACGGACTCGGTATAGGCTTCTGCGCCGTTGGAACGGTCCACCACTACGTGTTCGCACCAGTCACAGACCGCCGCGACGAACTTTTTGCGTGCTGCTTTTTTGGTGACCAGGAACCGCATGTGGACCTTGAGCTGCCGCCACAGCAGGTATTCGGCGAAGACGAAGTCCAGGTAGCCAAAGTGCGTGATGGCGACGACGGCACCCTTGCCGGGCTCCACCCTGCGGTTCAGCCCGCGGATGACTTCATCCTGTGGCAGGTGCTCGAGTCCGGTGGGAATGACCTTCACCCGAAACAGCTTCACTGCTGCGACTCCGGCAAAGACGATCGAACGGTAAACGTACTTATTGGGCCGGCGTTTCGGGGGCACAGTCGACTCCTTGGCTGGGAACGGGACAGCAATGGCAGTTTATCCCCTGGCGTACGCCGCCCTGAAAATGCAGCATCCCCGTCCTGGCACCGCTCTGATCCTGCCTCCTCAGGCCGTAATGGCGTTCACGGAGGTTCCCGCGGCACCTGCTCTAGCTATCGTTGAGTATGGCCCTTCCGGATGGCGAGGTTCCCAAAGCGTCCGACGGCGCCGGCTTCGGCACTGCCGCCCCACCGGCAGCCGAACTGGACGCCCGCCTGGGATCCATCGACTGGTCCGTCCTGCCCCAGGGGTCAGTCCGGCTCAGCCTCAAGGCTCCCAGCGGCATGCTGGCGGCCGCAGCGATGGGAGATCCCGGCCGCACACCGGTATTGCTGGTGCCCGGTGTCATGGGGTCCAAGGAGGATTTTTCGCTGCTCATGCCGCTGCTGGCGGGACAGGGCTATTACGTCCAGGCCTATGACCTTGCCGGACAGTATGAGTCGGCCGCTGCCGGCCCGGAGAATCTTTCCCCTCCGCGCCGGCACTATGACTATGACCTGTATGTCGAGGACCTGCTTGCCGTCCTGGACCAGCTGGGCGAACCGGCACACGTCCTGGGCTACTCATTTGCCGGCGTCATCGCCGAGCTGGCACTGCTGCGCCGTCCGGAAAGCTTCCGGACGCTCACGCTCATGAGCGCACCCCCTGAACCGGGCCTGGCCTTCCGCTCCGTGAGCATCCTCGGGCCGCTCTCCCCCCTGGTCTCCGGTCCGGTCAGCGCGGACCTCATTGTCTGGGGAGTTAAGCGCAATTTCGTCCGGGTGCCACCCTCCCGGATGGACTTTGTGCGCCGTCGGTTCAGGTACACGCGCCGGCAGTCGATCCGGGACATCATCACGCTGATGCGCAACGTCCCGGACGTCCGCCGGCAGCTCGCTGCCCAGCCGCTGCCGAAGCTCGTAGCCGTGGGGGAGCACGACGTGTGGCCCAACCGTGTGCATGCGGCGTTTGCCCGGGCCATCAGGGGGAGGCTGGCCGTCTACCGCGGAGGTCACAGTCCCTGCGAGACAGCACCCAACCAGCTGGCCCGTGACCTGCTCGCGCTCTACGGAGATGCAGGCCCTCCAGCCGGTCCGTAGGCTCCACCTGGCTGTTGTCCCAGCTGCCATTGCCGCCGGAACCTTCGCCGCTGCAGGGGGCCCTGCTGCCGAAAATCCGCCGAGAACGTGGCCCAGGCCATGGAAAGCCTCCTTCCCAGTCCGGACCAGGTTTCGAGTGGGCGGGCAGAGACACCGACCCGGAGCGACTCAACCCACAGGACGTTCATATCCGGTGCAACCTGCCAGCTAAGGTCCAGGTCGTCATGGATGCGGGAGCTGGAGCGGTGCACGCCCTCGCGCAGGCGTTTCCAGAGCGAGGCAGGAAGCGCAAAGTTGGAACCGAAGATCGGCGGGTGTCCCATCAGCAGGTTCATCGACCAGCGGTAACCGGCTATGTACAGGTTTTCGGCGATCCAGCGGGTAAGCCGGTTCCCGCCATAGAAGCTTCCCGGTCCGGTGACCACCGTGAGCGGTCCCGCGGTTTCCGACAGTGCTTCGATCCGCTCCAGCCAGTCCGGCGGAGGCACGGAGTCTGCATCGAGCCTGGCCAGCAGCTCGCAGTTCGCGGCATCGAATCCGCGGGCCGTAGCCGCTGCGACCCCCGGCAGTGCCTCAGCGACGCGGCGCACCCCGGCCGCATCGCAGACTGCGGCGGTCTCATCGGTGGACTCGTTGTCCACCACCAGAATCTCATCAGCTCGGCGGGTCTGCTGTCCCAGGGCAGCCAGGCACCCGCGGAGGAAGGCGGCGTCGTTCCGTGCGGGTATCACTACTGAAATAGTTGCCATGTCCCCTGCTCTCCGGCCTATGCCATCCTCCCACCGGGCATCCGCCGGCGAAAGGCAGGGCAGCGCCCGGCCGCGGCCCGGACAGCAGAAAGGACCGGCACGGGGCCGGCCCTTTCCGTGTTCCTCGCGGAAGAACGAACTAAAGCGTAGTGGTTACTTCGTCGTAGTCGTAGCGCGGCAGGCGGTCGAACCAGGGGTTCTCCCCCGGTTTGCCGACGTTGACCACCATGAAGGTGCGCCGGTTCGTGCCGGCATGGAACTCGGCATCGATGGCAGCGGCGTCGAACGCACCCATGGGACCGGCGGCAAGGCCCACGGAACGGACAGCCATAATGAAGTAGGCAGCCTGCATGTGGGCGTTGTTGTTGCCCATGACGCTTCGCAGCTCATCATTGCCGTCGAACATCGCCTTGCGGTCTGCGGCGTGCGGGAAGAAGGTCGGGAAGCCTTCGTGCCATTCAGTGTCGAAGCTGAGCACTGCTACGGCGGGGGCGGAGGCGGTCTTGCCCTGGTTCCCCTCAGCCATGTGCTTGACCAGCCGTTCCCGGGCTTCAGGCGAGTTGACCCAGGTGATGCGCATCGGCTGGATGTTCATCGACGTGGGGCCCATCTTGGTCAGTTCGTAGATGGCCCGCATCTGCTCCTCGGTCACCGGTTCGGAGCTGAACGTGTTGGCGGTGCGTGCTTCCAGGAAAAGGGTGTCCAGCGCCTCGCTGTCCACGACGAACTGATCCTGGCTTGCCTGGGTGGTGCTGTTGCTCATGAAAGACACTTTCTGGTTGGCGAACTTACCAGGACTTGTTAACAGCGTTATGCCTGTTTCGCTTCCCCGCAGGGCTGGTGACCCTAATCACACCTATGTCTCCGGCAGGTCCATCTTCCGCCGGCTCGGCTGGACGCGGGGCGGCTCTCCGGGCATTTTCGGGTAATCCGGAGGGAAGGGCAGCTCTCCCAGGCCGTTGTCCAGATCCCGCTGCCACCACTGAAGAAGCGTGTCGATGCTGCCCTGGGACCTTCCGAACGCGGCCCAGGGATCGCCGGTATCCACCAGACGCTGCGGCACGGTTTCCACGGTGAAGTCACGGGGATCAACCGTCTCCAGCTCATCCCAGGTAATGGGAGTGGACACGGGGGCGTGCGGCAGCGCCCGCGGGCTGTAGGCTCCCGCCATCGTGCGGTCGCGGTTTGCCTGGTTGAAGTCAACGAAGACTTTCTCGCCGCGCTCTTCCTTCCACCACGACGTCGTTACCTTGGCGGGCATCCGGCGTTCAAGTTCACGGGCGGCGGCGATTACCGCATGCCTCACGTCCTGGAATTCCCGCACCGGTTCAATGGGGGCGAAGACGTGCAGGCCGCGGTTTCCCGACGTCTTCACAAAAGCCTCGAGTCCCGCTTCCGCCAGCACTTCGCGGAGCGCTGTCGCCGCGGGCACTGCGTCGTCGAAGCCGGTTCCCGGCTGCGGATCCAGGTCAATGCGCAACTGGTCCGGATTGTCCGGGTCCGATGCGAGGGATGGCCAGGGATGGAACACCACCGTATTCATCTGCACGGCCCAGACCGCCGCCGCCGGCTCGTCGATAACAAGCTGGGGATGGGAACGGGCACTGGGATAGACCACCATGACATCCCGCACGTAGTCCGGAGCACCCTTGGGCGGATTCTTGGAAAAGAACTGTTCGCCGTCGATTCCGTCCGGGAACCGCTGCAGGGACAGCGGCCGGTTTCCGTTGGCGGCAATAAAGGCCGGGCCTACGGCAACGATGTAGTTTGCCAGGTCCAGTTTCGTGAAACCGGATTCCGGCCAGAGCACACGGTCGGGGCTGGAGATGCGGACGTCACGGACGCCCTGTGGTCCGGGCACTGACAGGGAGGTTGCTTTGGCCGCCATGGAGGCAGGCTACCCGCCTCCCGGCCCGCGTGCCAGCAGTGGCTTGGCGTCCCGGCCTCAGGCGGCGGCGCGCCTGCGTGCCCGCCGGCCGTGGACAAAGTGGTACAGGACCATCGCCGCCGCAACAACGGCGGCCAGAACGGCGTACATGCCGGAGAATCCCGTCAGCGGGATCAGCAGGCCCAGCAGGAAAGGGCCCAGGCCAATTCCGGCATCCAGGAGCAGGAAGAACGTCGAGGTGGCAATCCCGATCCGGTGGTCGGGGGCCACCGTGACGGCAATCGCCTGGGCGGTTGGCATGAGGGCTCCGAAGCCCATCCCCACGAAGGCACCGGCCAGGGCCAGGACAGCGGTGTTCGGCGCCCAGGCCAGCAAGCCAAGGCCAACGGCGAATGACGCCAGGATTGGATAGACGACGGCGTTGTCTCCCTTCGAATCCTGCAGCCGGCCCACCACGAAGCGGGATATCAGGACGATCCCCGCATAGATCAGGAAGAAGGCCGAAGCCGCGGCAACCATGTCCTTCTCCTGGGCGTAGGAGTTCAGGAAGGTCAGGACTCCGGAGTAGGCCACTCCTGCCACGAGCATGACGGATGCAACGGCCGCTGCGCGCGGTTCAAAGAAGTCTGACGGCCGCATCCGCCATTTGGCTGCTGTTTCGGCTGCGGAGAGCGTCCGTTCGGGGAGCTTGAGTGCCAGTGCCACCAGCAGGGCAGAGGCAGCACTGACCGCCGTGACCAGGTAAAGAACGCTGTAGCCGGCACGGTCCACCAGGAGCACCGCCAGAAAGGGCCCGACGGCGGTGGCCAGAGTGGCGGAGATACCGAAGTACCCTGTCCCCTCACCCCGGCGCCCCACGGGAATCAGGCTCATCACGGAGGCTGAAATGGCGGTGCTGGCCAGGCCGAACGCGGCGCCGTGCAGGATCCGGATGGTGATCAGGACGCCGAGGCTGCCGGCCGGGATGTAGAACAGGGCTGCCACGGTGTACAGCAGCAGGCCAACCATCAGCATCCGCCGCCGGCCCAGGAAGTCCAGGAACTTGCCGGCGAAGATCCTGGCGGCGAGGGCGCCCAGGACAAATGAACCCGCCGTAAGCCCGGCCGCCGTGTCCGACGCTCCAAACCGTTCAACGGCGTAAAGCGCCATGGAGGTCATGAGCAGGTAGAAGACCAGTGACATGAAGAAGTTGACCGCAATGGCCAGGCTAAAGGCGCGCGTCCAAAGCCGCCGCGTCCCCGCCTGACCGCCGTCGCCGGTCGCGGAGCGCTTCACGCCCTGCATCTTCCTGTCGTTCTCTTGCGGCACTGTGCGCTCCGTGGTCCTGGTTCTTCCGTGAGGTTGCCTAACCTAACCATCCAACGCTACGCCGGCGGGCAGCCCCTTCCCCGCCGGTGTGGCCAAGGGCATACTTTTGTCCACCGGCTGATGCCGGCCCCAAACAGTTCAGAGAGGACCTGCCATGCCCATCCACATGAATCCCTACCTGAGTTTCCGGGACAACGCAGCCGAGGCAATGGCCTTCTACCAGGGGGTTTTCGGCGGCACACTCGAGAGCTCCACCTTCGGGGACATGAATGCCAGCGAGGACCCTTCGGAAGCCGGGAAGATCATGCATTCGGCGCTGACCACGGAGAAGGGGTTCGTCTTAATGGCCTCGGATACCCCGAACAGCATGAACCTGGATGAAGGCAGCAGCTATTCGATCTCGCTCAGCGGCGACGACGGCGAGGAACTGCGCGGCTACTGGGACAAGCTGCTCGACGGAGGACAGATGACCCTGCCGCTGGAGCGCGCACCGTGGGGCGATGTCTTCGGCATGCTGACGGACAGGTTCGGCACAAGCTGGATGGTCAGCATCGAAGACGGCAGTTCCTAGGCCCCGCTGGACCGGCGGGTGCGCGCGCCCGCCCGGGCAGAGCGGATCGCCAGCGCCGTTACCGCTCCGCCGACTGCCGCGTAGAACACTTCGAGGGGCTGGAATTCTATAACGGCGGTTTCCCAGGCCTCCAGCCCTACGAGTGCAGCGCCGGCAGCCGCGGAGACCAGCGGTGCCGCAGGATGCCGCAGCAGCTGCAGGGATCCTGCAGCGAGGTAGCCGCCGCCGCACCCGGCAGCCAGGAGGAGGCCGGGAACGCGCCAGTCCCGGAAGGGAGTACGCTCCAGGACACGCGGACCGGCATGAAGGAACGAGCCGTCAGGGCGGGCCGCCAGCACCGCACCGGATAAAACCGCGGCAGTTCCGGTGGTGAGCTGCAGGCCGATAAGCACCTTCTCTGCGCGGGCGAGAGGCCGGGGCTCGGTGCGCTTTTTTCTCATGCCACGGGTCCGCTCCGGCATGGGGCCCTCCCTCGGATTTGACTCGTCAGCCGCCCTGGGCGGCCGGTTGGCCTTTGCCTGCCCACGGTAACGCACTCCGGGCAGTTTGCGGGAGCAGTCCGCCGCCACAGCATGTTCACCCCACCAGGACGGGCGGTGCGCGTAAGCTCAGCACATGGCCAGATACTTTGACGTCCATCCCGATAATCCCCAGCCGCGGACCATCGCACAGGTCACCGCCGTCCTGCGGGACGGAGGGCTGATCGCCTATCCCACGGACTCCTGCTACGCCCTCGGCGCGCAGCTCGGCAACCGCGAAGCCCTTGACCGGATCCGCAGCATCCGTGAGCTTGATTCGAAGCACCACTTCACGCTGATGTGCCGCGACTTCGCCCAGCTGGGCCAGTTTGTCCAGGTCAACAATGACGTATTCCGTGCCATCAAGGCCGTGACCCCGGGCAGCTACACCTTCATCCTGCCGGCCACGAAGGAGGTTCCGCGCCGCCTCCTGCATCCAAAGAAGAAGACCGTAGGCGTGCGGATCCCCGACAGCAAAGTTGTTCAGGCGCTCCTGGAGGACCTTGGCGAACCCATTCTGTCCAGCACGCTGCTGCTGCCGGGCCAGGAAGAGGCCCTGACGGAAGGATGGGAAATCCAGGACACCCTGGGGCACCAGCTGGACGCCGTGGTGGATTCGGGGTTCTGCGGCCCGGACCCGACAACCGTCATCGACTACTCAAGCGGTGCCGCAGAAGTAGTCCGGCACGGCACGGGAGATCCATCCCGCTTCGAATAGGTCCCCCCGTAACGGTCCTCGGGTGCCCGGTTTTCCCCGGTGCGGTTGACAGTGCCGCCGTTGCGCCGGAAGGGTGAGCGCACTTGATGAGGGGGCATGCGTCATCACTCGCGCACTCTGAGACGGGAAACCACAAATGAACAAGGGAAAACTGGCACTGGCGACGGCGGCAGTGGGCGGCCTGATTCTTTCCGGCTGTTCGTCCGGGGCCGCCACGGCGCCGAATCCGCCGGAGTCGCCCCCGGGCCTGGAGCAGGCCGGCAACAAGAAGGACCACGGGCCGAAAAAGCCCCGGCCGGACAAGCCCCAGGGGGCCAGGAACATCATCCTTATGGTCGGGGACGGCATGGGCACCGCCCAGCGCAACGCCATCCGGCTCTCCCACGTGGGGCTGACCGGGGAACTGGTCATGGACTCCCTTCCCGAACTGGGACTGGTCCACACCAACTCCGCAGACCCGGAAACGTTCGTCACCGATTCGGCGGCTGCCGCTACCACCATGTCCACCGGAGTGAAAACGTATAACGGGGCAATCGGCGTCGACCTCAATGGGGTGCCCGTGCCCACCGCACTGGAGATCGCTGCCGCCCTGGGCAAGTCGACGGGCCTGGTCACGACGGCCCAGGTAACGGATGCCACGCCGGCAGCATTCGGATCGCACGTGGCGGACCGCGGCGAGCAAAGCGAGATAGCCCGGCAGTTCCTTGAATCCAGCCGGCCGGACCTCATCCTGGGCGGAGGCGAGGACCACTGGTATCCCGCGGGGAGCCCCGGCATGCATCCGGACAATCCGCCCGAAGATCCTTCCGAGGAGAGCACCGGTCCGGTCAACCTCGTGGAGCAGGCCCGGGCGGACGGCTACGAGTATGTCTGGGACGAGGCAGGCCTTCTGCAGGCGCAGGGGCCGAAGGTGCTTGGACTCTTCGCCAACGAGGAGATGTTCCAGTACGGCGACGACGTCGAGGAAATCTATGAACCAGCGGTCCCGCTGACCACCATGACCCAGAAGGCGCTGGAACTGCTCTCCGCTCCTGCAGCCCAGGCGCGCCACGGCGGCGGTCCGGGTCAGGGCGGCGGCAACGCAGGGACCGGCGGCGGGTTCTTCCTGCTGGTGGAAGACGAGGGAATCGATTCGATGTCCCACGTCAACGACGCCGAACTGACCATCAAATCCGGGATCGCCTTCGAGCAGTCCGTCGCGGTGGCCAGGGATTTCGCTGAAGCTGACGGGAACACCCTGCTTATTGTCGTCGGGGACCACCAGACCGGCGGCATGACCATCGAAGCGTTCAATGACACCGGGGACGAGTCCGGCGACGGAATATCAGCCGAAGACGGACCGCTGCCGGTAGCGAACTCGGACCAGGTGTTCTCCGTCGACTGGACCACCGAAGGCCACACTGCGCTGGATGTTCCGCTGACGGCAATGGGACCGGGGTCGGAAAAGCTCGGGGGCTTCTACGAGGACACCCGCATTTTCGAGGTCATGGTTGAGCAGATGCGGTCCGGGACGGCCAGCTCCGCGCTGGACCTGCAGTCCCACCGCGGCGGCCGGGGTGAGTATACGGAGGAGTCGCTGGCTGCCTTCCGACATTCGCTCCGGCTGGGCGTCAGCACACTAGAGCTGGACACCCACCTCAGTGAGGACGGCGCCGTGGTGGTATGGCATGACGACGTCATCCTGGCTGCGAAATGCCGTGACACCGAACCGGCTTCCGCCGGCGATCCGGACTTTCCGTACGTGGGAGACAGGGTCTCCGAGCTGACGCTGGCGCAGCTTAAGACCCTCGACTGCGGTTTCGCCCAGCTGCCCGGGTTCCCGGAGCAGCAGGTTGCGGAAGGGAACAGGATCGCCGAGCTCAAGGACGTGTTTGCCCTCGCCCGCGAGCTAAAGGCGCGCGAGGTTGGCTTCAACATCGAAACCAAGGTCGAGGACGGCCGGGCGGGCGGGCCCGGAATGGAGGCACTGACCCGGGCGGTAGTCCGTGAGATACGCAAGTCCGGGATGGCTGAGCGTGTGACCATCCAGTCCTTCGACTGGTCGGCGCTGAACCTTGCGGGCCGGCTGGACCCGCGCCTGGTCCGGGTTGCCCTGGTGGCTGCTCCGGAGACGCTCGAGATCGGCCGGCCGGGTGCCGCGCCGATCCTGGGCGGTATCGACATTGACGACTACGACGGGTCAGCGGTGAAGGCTGCCGCGGCGCAGGGCTACGACGTCGTCTCGCCGCTCTATACTTCGGTAACGCAGCGGATGGTCGCCGAAGCCAGGGAGTCCGGGCTGAAGATTGTGCCGTGGACGGTCAACGAGCCTGCCGTGATGAACTACCTCATAGACCTCGGTGTGGACGGCATCATCACCGACTATCCCACCCGGTTGAGGCTCGTTATGGAGCAGCGCGGCATTCCCCTCCCCCGGACGTACGGCGGGTAACAGTGCTGCGGTGCAGAACGACGGCGGCGCACTCCGGATCTTTCGGGCGGCGCCGCCGTCGTGCCCGGGACGGCCACTAGACTGGGAGCCGCCCCGTCCGCACCATCGAAGAAGTCCTGAATGTCCCGAGGGAAGCACCATCCGCCGCGTCCAAAACCTGCCAACAGCGAAGATTTCCTGATCGCGGCGGACCTGAAGAAGGACCGCGGGTGGACGGAGACCCAGATCAAGTCCTTCCTGGCGGAGCCGGACCGGACGGCCCGTAATCCATTCTCGCGCAAAGCCGCCCCCATGAAGCTCTATGCCAGGGAACGGGTGGAAGCCGTTGAATCGACGGAGGACTTTCGGAAGGCCCGCGAGGCTTCGAGGAAGCGCCAGCTTGCTGCCAGGGAGCGCTCGCTGGCGAAGAAGAAGGAAGCTGTTGCCGCGGCGCAGGCGCTCGAACTCCGTATCCTCCGCGAACCGTGGGAGGAGGTCCAGCAGCGGGCGCTGGACCACTACAACTCCCGGCTACGGCGAAGCCAGTCCCCTGCCGGACCCCGTACATCGCAGGCGCGGCGGGACCGGATGACCGTGAACTACCTGAGGCACAAACAAACTTCCTATGAAGCGGAGCTGGAGGAGTTCAAGGGGGTTGTGGGGGTCGGCGAAGCGTACCTGGTTGTCCGCAACCGGATCCTGGACCTGATTGCCCAGACGTATCCGCAGCTGAAGGCCGAGTGTGAACGGCAGAAGTTTGACGCACCGGACCTGCCGGACGGCGTAGTGCTCTAGCCCGCGGACGCTCGCGGACGGCTCTCCGGAGGGTGCAGGACCGCAGGGACTGAGCTGCACCCTCCAGTGCGGCGCCCGGTCAGCGGCCAAAAATCCTTGCCAGCCAGCCCGCGTTCTCAGCCTTCGGGGCCGGTGCATTCCGGTCACAGGTACAGCGGTCCGGCTTCGGAATGTTCCGCATGACCTCCTGGACGTGGTTCCCGCAGCCTGCCCAGGTGGACTTTCCGCAGCTGCGGCACTTTACGGCACGGCACATGATTCTCTCCTAGCGTGACTTTGCCCGCCGAGCCGGTGCCCGGCGGCAGCACCCACTATCCAGCATACCCCCCAGGGTATGCAAATTACCCACCGGGGTATACCATGGGAGCAGTCGTGCCAACACCGCACACCCCGCACAGGAGAAACCATGCAGCTGGACAGCGAAGACACCACGCCGATCATCAACCGCCTCAAGCGTGCCCAGGGACAGCTGGCGGCGGTAACGCGCATGCTCGAAGAGGGGCGGGACTGCAAGGACATAGTTACGCAGCTCTCGGCAGTGTCCAAGGCAGTGGACCGGGCCGGTTTCGCCATTATCGCTTCAGGCCTTGAGCAGTGCCTGACGAGCGATGACCCCGCCCTGGACCGCAAGGAAATGGAGAAGCTCTTTATGTCCCTCGCCTAGGGCCAGCGGCGGCTAGAAGATCACCACGAAGCGCATGACGGCGTCGTAAAGCTTTGAACTCATGGGTTCTCCCGGCCCCATCGAGCTCCGGTCCGCCAGTGCCATATCCGGATGGTCGGTGATGATGCCGTCGACGTTGTCCCGGAGCATGCTGCGGATGGCATCGGCACCGTTCACGGTCCACACATAGACCTCCTTCCCGTCAGCCCAGGCTGACTCACGGACCGCCGGGGTGTAGGAGGCTTCCTCCACCACAATAAAGTCGGCGGTCGTTTGCGGTGACGCGACGCCGGCCACGGCGAGGGTCAGCCCCACATAGAGCCCCGGCCGCAGGCGCTTCAGCTCTTCGGCCTTCTCCAGGCTCAGCGAGTGGTAGATGTTCTGCTCCAGGGCATTCAGCGACTCCAGCTCGGCGACCAGCCGCTCGACGTAGTCCCCGGTTTCCCCGCCGTGGAGCTTCAGCTCAATCAGCAGCGGCTGGCCTGCCTCGCGGGCCGCGAGGACATAGTCCCGGAGCGAGGGAATCGAGTCGGCATGGCCAAACTGGTCCCGCACGGTGATGGACGTCAGCTCGGAAAGGGTCAGGTCCGCCACAGCTTCACTGCGCGCCGCCAGCCGCGCGAGGGAGGCATCATGCATAGCCACAAACCCGCCGTCGGCAGTCTGCATGACGTCCATCTCCACCAGGTCGGTGCCTGCGGCCGCCGCGGCGCGCAGCCCGGAGACCGTATTCTCTACCCCTCCGCCGCTGAACCCCCGGTGCCCCAGGACCAGGGTCCGGGGAACATCACGAAGACCCTCCATGACCGGGATGTTGATGAGCCCGAGGATCAGCGCGGGCACGACGGCGGCGCCCGCCACCAGGGCAGCGGTTACCTTTCGGCGGCTACGCGTGACGGGCGGCGCGAGTGCGGCCACCGGCTCAGCTATCCGCTCCCCTGACTGCCCGTCCAGGCCCAGCCGGGGCATGTTGCGGTCCACGAGCTCCAGGAGCATTCCGGCGACGAAGAGCACCAAGCTGCCAGCGATCGCCACACCGGTAATCTGGGCGGCACCCAGGGCAAGGGCTGCCACTCCGGCCGCCGCCCGGGGATAGACCAGGTCCGCGGCAAGGGTGGGCAGGATTGTCAGCACCACCAGGGCGGCACCAGCCAGCAGGGCAGCCGCCGCCGCTGTGCCGCCGGCTGCAAGCAGGGCGGGGAAGGTCCGCGCCGTCGCGCGCCGGCTCAGACGCATCGCTTTTCCGCCGGGCACGCCGTACACGGCGAACAGCGGCACCGCGAGGGAATACCGCAGCGCGGCAGTGCCCGCAACGAGCAGGAAGGATGCGTAGACCAGTGTCCCCTGCGTCGACTTGAGCAGCTCACCGCTGACAAAGTTCGGAATGGCAATCGAATGCGTGAGGACGGAGAAGACGCCCGCCTGCGTCAGCGGAACCACCAGGAACAGGTACATGCCGAGGGGCAGGAATCCGGGCCGGGTGAGGCGGCGCATGAGGGACAGTAGCTTGGCTCTTAGTATCCGGGGCCGAAGGCCGGCACCGCGGCGCACCTGGTCCACCGCCACCACCAGGACGCTGAGCTGCAGGGAAACGGCCAGCAGCGCTACCACGCACAGTCCCGCCAGCCAGGTGACTGAAATTCCGCTGGCGAGCATTCCGGTAATTGCCTCTGATGTCACCGCATGGGCCCCCGCGGAAGCAAGTGCCTGGGTGAACATCCAATGGATCAGCGGAGAGACGAGGGCAAGCGGGATGACCTGGCTGAGGGCGTAGACGACGAGCAGGCGCCATCCACCCCGTCGCAGCACATCCCAGCCGGCCCGGAGCAGGCCGGGGACGAGCCGCCGGAATGCCAGGCCGTCAGGTGCGGTTGGCCGGGCGGTCGAGGTCATGGCGGCTCCTTGCAGGCGAACATCCTTACGTTGGAATCCAGCTAATTTTGGACAGCATCCAACTTGGCAACGAGTATATAAGCACCCTCTTTTCCGCTGCGTCATGATGGCGACACATACCGAACAACCGGGCGGCAGCGTCCGGGCGCGTGCCTTTCGCCGTGTTAGCGCCGGCTAAAGCGCTCCGCCTTTCGCGCGGGCCCCGCGACGAGGAGTTCGTCGCCCTCTTCGATCAGGAGGTCGGGCTCGGCAAACCGCCACTCGCCGTCGGACTTGCGGACCGCAACGATCACCACGCCGAACCGCCTCCGGACCTGGGACTGATAAATCGTGGAGCCGGCCAGGAATTCACGCGGGGCGGTTTCGATCACGGCGAAGTTCCCGCCCAGCGGGATGTAGTCCAGCAGACTGCCCTGGACCAGGTGGGCCACGCGGCGCCCCATGTCCTTTTCCGGAAAGACAACGTGGTGCACGCCCAGCTGCTCGAGGACCGTCCCGTGGGCTTCGGTGACCGCCTCCGCCCAGATCTGAGGCACTCCAAAACGCAGCAGCAGGGATACCGTGAGAATGCTGGCCCCGATGTCCTGGCCGATGGCCACCACCACCCGGTTGAACTCCGGGATGGACAGCTGCCGCAGCACATCTTCCCGCGTGGCATCGGCCATCACTACGTAGGTAAGCCGCCCGTCCAGGCCCTGCACCACCCGCCGGTCCCCGTCCACGCCCAGGACGTCGACGCCGTTGGCCATGAGCTCCAGCGCCAGGGCCTGCCCAAACCGCCCAAGACCAATCACCGCTACGGCGTCGGACTCACTGATCCGCTCCGCCTCCCGGCCGTTGAACAGGTTGAACTTAGCCAATGATCGGCCTTTCTTCGGGGAGTCTGTACCGGAACCTGCGCTCCCGCAGGACGAGCGCGGAGGCGAGCAGAAGCGGTCCGAGCCTTCCTGTGAACATAAGTACCACCAGGATCAGCTCCCCTGCTACGGGAAGTGCAGTCGAGACGCCCACAGAGAGCCCCACTGTCCCGAAGGCGGAGACTGTCTCGAACAGCAGCCGGTCCATCGGATAACTGGACATGGCCATCAGTGCCCCGGTCGAGACGGCGATGACTCCGGCAGCAACAAGCACCACCACCAGCGCCTGCCGGGCGGCGTACGCAGGCAGTGCCTTGCCGAGGGCAGTCACCTGCTCATTGCCCCGCACCTCGGCGGCGACTGCGTACACCAGCACAGCGAACGTTGTTACCTTGATGCCGCCCCCGGTTCCTGCCGGTGCGGCACCAATGAACATCAGCACATCCATTCCCAGCCAGGAGAGCGGCTCCATCTGCCCAACCTCGACTGAGCTGAAGCCTGCTGTCCGGGTCTGGACGGACATAAAGAACGCGGCGAGAAGCCGCTCCGGACCGGAGAGGGCACCGAGGGTCTGTGGGTTGTTCCATTCGCACAGGGCAAGGAACACCGTTCCGGCCGGCAGCAGGATCAGTGTTCCCCACAGCACCAGACGGGTATTGATGGTCCAGCGCAGCGGCTTACGCCAGGCACGGCGCAGCTGGACGAGCACCGGAAAGCCCAGTCCCCCGATAATGACGGCGGTGGCCACCGGAAGGCACACCAGCGGGTCAGCGGCGAAGCCCTCCAGGTTCCGGGGAAACAGCGAGAACCCGGCATTGTTGAACGCGGAGACGGCATGGAATACCCCCAGCCAGACGGCTTCGCCGGGGTCCTTCCCGTAGCCGAGCCAGAACCGAAGGGCCAGCAGCAGGGCTATCACTGCTTCGGTTACCAGGGAGATGAGAACGACGCCGCCAATCACCCTGGGTGTGCTGTCCAGGTCCTGGCTGCGGTTTTCCGCCACGGCCTGCAGCCGCGACCGGAAACTGAACCGTCCGATGACGGCAAGGCCCACTATGGACGCGAACGTCATGACACCCAGTCCGCCCACCTGGATCAGGACCAGGATCACCACATGTCCAAACGTGGACCAGTACACGTGGGTTTCAACTACGGACAGTCCGGTGACGCACAGGGCGGACACTGCGGTGAAAAGTGCATCCGTAAAGGAGGCACTGCCGGGAACCGCACCCGAGGCAGGGAGCATGAGCAGTCCCGTTCCGCAGAGGGCTGCGGCTACGAAACCAAGGAATACCACTTGTGATGGGCGCGGGACCCGCCGGCGGCCGCCCGGCCCGGCAGGCCCAGGCACAGTTCGACAGTACGCCGCCGGTGTGCTGCGGTCACCGTTCGGCGCTGCGCCACGGACACCGCGGTCATGAATAGCGGCTGCGGCAGGCGGCTCTCCGGCACCGTGCCCGCAGAAGGATTCACACCGGATCCGCCAGGTCCACCTCGAAAGCCAGCGACCCGTTGCGGATCCCGTTAACCTGGATCTCCAGCCGGTGCGTTCCCGCGTAGTGTCGGCGGGTGGTCATCTGATGCAGTGCATGCGAAGCGGAGAGGGCGCGGGATTCCCCCGGCTCCAGGTTAAGCACCGCCAGCTTGAAGACGGCGGGGGCACTTCCGCCACGGGCCTTTACGTAGTGCACCACGTAGTCCACTGCCAGCTTCGCAGCCGTACTTCCGGTATTCGTCAGGGTGAACCCGAAGCGGAGCCTGCCCGGGAGCGTGATGGCCGGGGTGGAGGTGCAAAGCCCGTCCACCCGGATCTCGGCGGGTTCGAATCCCAGCAGGGAGAGCGCACCCGGGTGGGCTTTTTTGACCAGGGTCCGGAGACTGTGCCGGACCAGGCGGTCCGTGTAGCGCGACGGTGAATCCAGCCAACGGGCACACGTGCGGAGAGTGACCTCAGGGGCATGGCGGGCAATGTCGTTGAGGTGGTTCGCCACGGACCGGCGCACGTCCTCGCTGGGGTCATCCCGGAGAGCATCCAGGAGAGGCAGTGTGGCCTCCGGGTTCTCAAGCAGCCCGGGAACGCGGATAGCCCACGGCAGGTACGCTCGGGTTCCCTCGCTGGCGAGGCGGCGCACGTGTGGATCCGGATCCCGTGTCCAGGTACGGGCCCGGGCGAGGGTGCGGTCCATATCAGCGGCCAGGAGCCTGCGGATGGCGAACTCACTCGTCAGGCGCGGGGTCAGCTCCGCCAGCAGGTCAAGCGCGTCGTCAAAGTCTCCGGGATCCTCTCCAGCCAGTGCCAGCGTCACGGAGGATTCAGAAACCGGCCATATAATCCACCCCTTGAAGGACTCATCCTTCAGCGCTGCGCGGTACGCTGCGGCCGCTTCGGCGTAGGAGGGATAGGACTCGGTGAGTGCCGTGGCAAGGACATCCGTCCTGCCGCGGAGCGAAAGCGCGTTGAGCTCCGGCACCACTCCATGCAGCCGGTCGAGCCCCGGTGCCGGGGCGGCAGCGGCGAGGCTGCGCTGCAGGGCGGCTACTTCGGCAGGGCCCAGCAAATCATCCATGGCGCCCAAGGCAGTCCCCCGCAATCAGCCGTAGGAACCCGGCAATCCGGGTCAGCGAACCGCCGCTGGTTCCCGCGGCGGTTTCCCATCCTAGCGCTGCCGGGCATGCTCCGGCCGCTGCGCCCGGGGGGACGCCGACTCAGAGGTTGGCGTCCGTGTAGCTGCCGCGGGCACGCTCAGCAGGGGCGGGCGCATCGGAGGCGGATCCAAAAACGGCAGTGTAGCTGTCTACAGCTGCTGCAGGGGTTCGGTGTTCCGCGCCGTCAAACCGTGCGGTGTAGCCGTGGCCGGAGGCGGCGCCGGACAGGAGAGCATGCCGGTGTGCGGGAACTGACCCGGGCCGGCCGAAGGCTGCAACGTAATTGCCGCCCAGCGCAGCGAGGCGCCCGGCCGGAACGGTCCGTTCAATGCGGCTCTGGCCCTGCTGCCGCACTGCGGCCCGGTGCTGGATGGTGCGGGCGGGGGCGGAAGTGGTTGTCTCGAACATTGTTCTCCTCATGGGTCGGAGGCCGGGCAGCCGGGCAGCACAAAGTGCACCGGCTCCTGGGCGGCGTTGCGTCAAAAGTGGGAGCAGCCCGTCTGGCCGGGCTGCACGGGTCCTCGGTCCATTCGCGGGTGACCGGCTGTGGACGGGAAGGCCTGGCGGTAGGCGTCAGGCGTTGATAAGACTCTAGCAGTTATTCTGAGTCATTCATAAAAAGCGGGATGTCATTCACCTCTCATTTCTGCCGGGTCCAGCCGCCGCGGATAGAGTTGGCAGCATGAGCAGCACGCCCGCACGGACCCGTAGACCCGTCTTTCTCCTCATCCCGCTGGGCGCGCTGGCCGGCGTGGCGCTCGCCATGGTCAACTTCCAGCTCACTACCGCCTCCCTCGTCGAGCCTGGAGACCTCTCCAGCTATGTCCTCTGGACTATCGTGGGCGGCGCGGCCCTGGGTGGATCGTTCGCCTGCCCCGCCAGCGCAGCCGCATACGTGGGAGCTTCAGCGGGTAAATCCCCGCGGTTCTGTGCAGGCGCTGCTGGTGGGGCCCTGGCGGCGTGCTGGCTGCTGTACGCAGCCGTGTCAGCCTCCGGAGGAACGCCGGTCACCTGGCTGCTGCCTACCGCTGCCGCCCTTACTACTGCTGGCGGCATGTGGGTCATCTGGACTGCGGTCCGGCGCTCCGTTCCCCGCGCGTAAGGCAGCGCGGGGTCTCCGTCGCAGCGCCGGTCAATCCGGGCTAATAGTGTGTGAATCACCACTACGCCTAAGGGTTGAGTGCGGCATAACTGTGATCTGCAACCATCCCCGCCTGCAGGCCGGCGGGACCGTACCTGCCGGCCCGCTGGAGACCATTCAGGCGGCTGAAATGGGGAATTCCTTCACTGCGCCCCACTCTCCGGCGAGGTGTCGTTCCCCTTGAATCCGGGGCTTTTGCCCCGCACCCGGACCGGCCATGCCGTCCTGCCGACCCCGCGGCAAAGCGCCGTCAGCGACCGCCCGGGGGCCCATATCGGACCCGGCTGGCATGTGGCGCGCGGGACTGCTGTGATAAGACTAGACAGCAAGGTGCTCAGCTAACACGCGTGACTCACTGCACACAATGGCAACACGGCGTCGTTACCGAATTGCAATCAAAAAGAAATTGCTGTTAGTGTCCTTGGCATGCCGCAGTCCTGATGCGGCGCCCCGGGCTCGTTACCTAGCTCTGCCGCTTGGCCGGGGTCCCTTTTGCAATACGACGGCAGGGGCGGGGGAACCAATTTTTTGGGTCCTTTGAATCCTTGGGGTTAAGCCGACCGGATGAGACCGGCGGCCGGGTGACTCCCATCCGAACCCGACAGCTCACCTCGCAGGTATAGGGAGAGGTAATACCTTGTCTTCTAAGAATCGCGGACGTCACTGCGCAGAGTCCAGCATCTGGACCAGCATCGCAAAGGCAGCACCCGTCAAGGCACGCACTGTAACCGGAACCGCAGCAGCCGTCGTAGCAGGCTCAGGCCTCATGTTCGGCATGGCAGCACCGGCACAGGCCAGCGCAGTCATCAACGAAACCCCGGCACCGGCAGCCAGCACCTTCGCTCCGGCCGCCCAGCCCGCAGCCCCCCAGCCCGCGGTTGCCCCGGCAGCTGAAACCCCGGCTCCGGCGGCGGCCGTAACCCACACCGTAGTGTCAGGTGACACGCTGAGCGAAATCTCGGCCTCCTACGGCGTCACCCTGGACAGCGTCCTGGCGCTGAACGGGCTGTCGCTGGCGTCCATCATCTACCCCGGTGACGTCATCACTGTTTCCGGTGAGGCCGCCGCAGCTCCGGCCGTGGCCGCAGCACCGGTGGAGACCTACGTTCCGGCTGAGACCTATGCGGCTCCGGCCGAGGCCGCAGCCCCCGCTGCTTCGTACACCGATCCCGGCACCTTTACCGGTTACGAGAGCAACGTCACCACGCAGGCTGTGACCCCGGCACCCGCCGCGGCAGCTTCCGGCGCCGGCGCAATCATGGTCAGCTCCGCCTACTCCCAGCTCGGCGCCATGCAGGACTGCACCGTCCTGGTGGAGCAGGCACTGCGCGCTGCAGGCCACTCGGTGGGCGACCTGTCCCCCGCACAGCTGGCTGCCTACGGCACCCCGGTCTCCGACCCGCAGCCCGGCGACATGATCTACTACGCCAACGGCGGAGCCGGTGTCCCCCACATCGCCATCTACATCGGCGACGGCCAGGCCATCCACAGCGGGATGAACGGTAACCAGACCGTTATCGCAACCGCAAACCTCGGCTCCGGCCCCGTCTACTACCGCGCATAGTCTGCGTAGCCGCCGGTTCTTGCCGGCAGCACCCAGGGCGCCCCTTTCGGATCCCGAAGGGGGCGCCCTGCTTTAATGCCGCGGGCATCCCTGGCAGATCCGGGAACCCGGATCAGCCCGCTCTGCTCCAGGCAGGGTGCTCAAGCCCCGAACGTGAAATAATGGAACATGCCAGACTCGCGGCCGGCAGAACCTTCACCCATGTGCTGGTACCGCCTCCGCGCTCCCGCCACTTCGCCTACGGGGCCTGTAGTGGGACGGTGTTCCCCTCAGCGAGCCGGTCCATCTGGCTCGCAAAGGCGGATACCGGGTCAGGATTCGACGCAGCCAGAGGTAATCACATTGACGTTTAACGTAGGTCAAACCGTAGTCCACCCCCACCACGGTCCCGCAGCTATCCGCCGGGTTGCCACCCGCAAAGTCCGCGGCGAAGACATGGAGTACCTGGTCCTGGAAGTCCAGGCGAACAGGCTCGAGGTCTGGGTCCCGCTGGCGAAGGCTGCCGAGGTTGGACTGCGCCCGGTGCTTAACGGAGCGCAGCTTCAAAAGCTGATGGAAGTCCTCAAGGCAGGCGCGGATGCCGAAGAAACACAGTGGTCCAGACGTTTCAAGGAGAACACTGAACTGCTGGCCAGCGGCAGCATCACGGATGTTGCCCGGGTGGTCCGCAACCTCACCCTCCGTTCACTGGAAAAGGGACTTTCCCACGCCGAGCGGGACATGCTGCGCCATGCCCGGCGTCCCCTGCTCACTGAGATTTCGCTGTCCCTGGGCGTCACGGAGGATGAGGCCGCCGCGGTGCTCGACGGCGTCTGGCAGGCCTCCTCAACGTCCCTTGCTGAGCCCGTCACCTGATCCCCGTTCCCGCGCACGATTGCGGCGTGCACAGGCCCGGCAACGCGAAACAGTGTTGCCGGGCTTTTTCGTGCCCGGTCCCAGCCTCGTTGTGGTGCTGTCCGCCTGCGACGCATCACGTGCGTGTTTTGGTCCTTGCGGTAGCCGGGGCGGTCCACGGGTCCTCCGGCCAAGGATGGCGGGGATAGCGCCCGCGCATTTCTGCGCGCACCTGTGCATAGGGACCGGACCAGAAAGACGCCAGGTCATCGGTCACAGCCAGCGGACGCCCCGCGGGTGAAAGCAGATGGAACTGCAGGCGGGTCCGGCCGCCGGCCAGGAGCGGGGATTCAGCCCAGCCAAAGCACTTCTGGAGTTTCACCGCCAGCACGGGAGGCCCGTCGTCGTCCACCTCCGGATAACTGATCCGTTCCTGCGTTCCGCTGGGAACCAGGATCCTCTCCGGCACCAGTTCTGCCATCCTGGCGGCCTCTGGCCAGGGCAGCAGGCGGCGCAGCGGATCGAGGAGATCGATGCCCGCTGACCGCGCGCCGCCTGCAAGTGCTTCCAGCTCCGGCCCCAGCCAGCCCTCCAGGCCGGCAAGGAGGGCTGGCTCCGAAACGTCGGGCCAGGGTGGACCCAGCACACGGTGCAGCAGCGCCAGCCGGCGGCGCAGGGCGTCGGCCGAAGCCGACCAGCCGATGGCGTCGAGGCCCTGGCCGGCCAGGGCCCGCGCCACCGCAGCCCGTCCCTCCGGGGCGGCCGGCCGGACCGGCGTGGAGGAAAGCTCAATCGAGCCGAGCCGCCGAACCCGGCGCGCGGTCACCTTGCCGGAGTCGAAGACTGCAGTAACGTCCTGCGTGAGCAGCTGGGAGGCAGCTGCTTCTGCTTCTTCCGGCCGAAGCGGTGCAGCGGCGCGGATCACTGCGCCCGTGCCTGACGCTGCGCGGCCTGCGGCCCGGGAAACCTCAGCCACCGCCAGCCAGTCATGACCGCGGAGCGGGCTGTCAGCGGGCAGTCCGGCCCGGGTGCCCGATGCCAGCAGGTACTGCTCGCCGGCAGCACCGGAAACACGCCGGGCCACCCGGTCCGGGAAAGCCAGCGCCACCATCGTCCCTACGGCGTCACTGGCGGCCGGGGATGTCTCCGTGCCTGTGCCCGAAGCAGCTTTCGCGGCCGGTTCAACGAGACGCTGCAGGCGCCGGGCCTCACGGTCGAATGCATGCGAACCCGGGTCCCTGCCGGAGCGGAGTGCAGCGAGAAGCCGCACCAGGTCACCGCCGGACGGCCGGCTGTCTCCCGCGAGCATGGCAGTGATCTCCGCCGCGCTGCGCGCGCCAAGGATCTGTGAACCGTCCAGCAGCGCGCGTGCCAGGCGGGGATCGGCGGGGATGCGGACCAGCCGGTGTCCCGTGTCCGTAGCCTTGCCGTCCGCATCGACGGCGCCGATTCCCTTCAGCACGGCCTCGGCATCTTCGAGGGCGGCCGGGGGGAGCGGCTGCGGCAGCGCGAGGCCACGGCCGCCCGGCGTTCCCCAGCAGGCAAGGATCAATGCGGCAGCGGTAAGGTCCGCTGCCGCGGCCTCGGGTGTGGGATGCGCCGGCGCCGCTGCGTAGGCGGCTTCCGAATAGGCCCGAACTACCGTTCCCGGTCCCTGCCGGGCGGCGCGCCCGGCCCTTTGGCGCGCCGATGCTCGGGACGCACTTACGGTGACGAGTCCGCTCATCCCCCGCGCCGCGTCCCGCCGCGGTTCGCGCGCCAGCCCGGAGTCAACCACCAGGCGGACCCCCGGAACAGTGAGGGAAGACTCAGCGAGGGAGGTGGACACGATAATGCGCGGCCTGTCCCCGGCGGACCGCCCGGACACCGCACGGTCCTGCTCAGCAGCCGGAGCTTGGCCATGCAGTTCGAGGACTTCCGTGCCCGGGCCGGCCTCCTGCCGCAGGATCCGCGCAACATGGGACACTTCCCGCGCACCGGGAACAAACACCAGGGCATCAACGTCCGGGGTCCCGGCCAGGGCGCGTGCATGCTCCCGGACGGCGAGCCCGGCCAAGGCATCAAGGAAGGCCGGCGTGACTCCGCGTTCGTCCAGGCGTGCCGCGGCGGGCGGTTGCCATTGGACGTGGAGCGGATAGAGCGCCGAGGGGCAGTCGATTACCGGGGCAGGCACTTCGGAGGTTCCCACCAGCCCCGCGAAGTGTTCCGTGTCCAGAGTGGCGGACATAGCGCAAAGCACCAGGTCCGGCCGCAATTGGCGCACCTCCGCGAGCAGGCCTATGAGCAGGTCGGTTTCAAGGCCGCGTTCATGGACTTCATCCAGCACGACGGCGCCGGCCCCTTCCAGGCCCGGATCAGCCAACAGCCGGCGCAGCAGGATCCCCGGGGTCACAAACTCCACCAGCGTTTGCGCTCCGGTCCGGTTTTCGCCGCGGACCGTGTATCCCACACGCTCCCCGACCCCGCTGCCGTCCAGCTCCGCCAGCCGGCGAGCGGCTGCGCGCGCTGCCACCCGGCGGGGCTGGGTCACGATGACGCGCGGTAACCCGCCGCCACCACGGTTGCCCGTCTGGCCGCCCGCCACCAGGTTGGCAACCAGGGGCGGCACCAGGGTTGTCTTGCCGGTGCCGGGTGGTGCCTGCACGACGGCGGCACCTCCCGGGCGCGCCGGTCCGTGCTGGTCCGCAGGATCCGCTGCGGGCCCCAGGGCCTCCGCCGCTGCCGGCAGCGAGGCCGCAAAAACCAGCCCGCGGCCCAGGACCGGGAGGTCGAAGGGTCCGCCGGGCAGTTCCAGGCCGGGTTTGGGAGTACTCACCGGACCATTCTCCCCCGGAGCGCCGTCCGGGCGCACAGCCGTGGACAGGTCCGCGCTGCTGTGGAGAGCCGGTGCTCAGCGGCGCAGCACCTTCCGTGCAGTCTGGTTACCCAGGAACTGGACCAGCTGCACCAGAACGATGATTACTGCCACGGCCGCCCAGGTCACCACCGGATTGAATTGCCGGTACCCGTATTGGATGGCAAAGTTACCCAGGCCGCCGCCGCCCACGTACCCCGCCACCGCGGACATGTCTACGAGCGCAACGAAGATGTACGTGTACCCCAGGATCAGTGGTCCGAGTGCCTCCGGAATCAGGATGGTGGCGATGATGCGCCGCCGTCCGGCGCCTACCGATCTTGCCGCCTCAATGACCCCGGGCTGCACAGTAAGGAGGTTCTGTTCCACGATCCGGCTGATGCCGAACGCGGCGGCCAGGGACAAGGTGAAAATAATGGCGTTGTTGCCAATTCCGCTGCCGGTCACCGAACGTGCCAGCGGCTGGGCCGCCGCGAGGAAGATGATGAACGGGATTGGACGGAAGATGTTCACCAGCACGTTCAGCACCCCGAAGACGGCCCGGTTGGCCAGCAGGGCCCCGGACCTGGTTGTGTACAGGCCCAGTCCGATGAGGAGCCCGCCTATCCCGCCGAAGAGCAGGCTGAGGCCCACGATCCAGAGGGTTTCCCCGACGGCGGTCCATAGCTGCGGAGTGAGCGGTATCAGGTCCTCCATGTCAGCCCAGCTCCGTAACTTTGAGTCCGTGCCCGGCGGCAGCCAGGGCAGTGTCGATTGCGGAATCCCCGCCCTTGAGGGCGAGGGTCAGGTGGCCGAATGCCCGGCCGGCGACGTCGTTGATTCCGCCGTAGACCAGCTCGAAGTCCACCCCGGCAGCCGCAAGTTCCAGGAATACCGCCGCCTGTGAAGCGGAACCGTCCCGAAACGACAGCGTGACCAGCCGGCCCTCGTGCCGTGAGCGCAGTGCCTGGAGTTCCGCTGCGGACGGCACGCCGCGCACAACCGTGGAGACGAACCTGCGGGATGAATCCTGCCGGGGATTTGAAAACACGTCGAAGACCTCACCCTGTTCCACGATCCTTCCGCGCTCCATGACAGCAACCCGGGTGGCGAGGTCCCGGATCACTTCCATTTCATGCGTGATAACCACGATGGTGATGCCCAGTTCCTGGTTTACCCTGCGCAGCAGCGCGAGGACTTCGTGTGTCGTTTCCGGGTCGAGCGCAGATGTGGCCTCGTCCGCCAGCAGGATCTTCGGCGAGGCGGCCAGGGCACGTGCAATCCCGACGCGCTGCTTCTGCCCCCCGGAAAGCTGTTCAGGGTAGCTGTCGGCCTTGTCCGCGAGCCCGGTGAATTCAAGGAGCTCATTGGTGCGTTCGGCGATTTGGGCCCTGCTCCGCCCGGCGACCCGCAGCGGATACGCGATGTTGTTCCGCACGGTCTTGGAACTGAAGAGGTTGAACTGCTGGAAGATCATGCCGATGTCCTGGCGGAGTGTCTTCAGCTTCCTCTCCGGCACACCGGAGACACTGCGGCCGTCCACCGTGATGTCTCCGGACGTGCAGGTTTCCAACCCGTTGATGAGCCTGACGAGGGTGCTCTTG
This sequence comes from Arthrobacter sp. IK3, assembly GCF_051337705.1. NCBI lineage: Bacteria > Bacillati > Actinomycetota > Actinomycetes > Micrococcales > Micrococcaceae > Arthrobacter > Arthrobacter sp. IK3. The sequence continues at coordinate 202,265 of NZ_JBPPSW010000005.1, forward strand.
CCCGCCCCGGAGTACCCGATGATTCCAAAGATCTCCCCCGGTTCAATCTCCAGGCTGATGTCTTCCAGGGCGTTGACTGCCAGGTTGCCCTTCCGGGCAGCCGGATAGATCTTAGTGACGCTGCGCAGTGTTATGAGGGCCATGGTTCCGCGTTTACTTGCCCAGGTTCCGAATGTCTTCCTGGACATCCGCGAGGGACGCCTGCAGGTCCGCCTGCGGCACTTTCAGGAAGCGGGCAGTGTTGCCCGAGGCTTTCTGGACACCGTCCTGCACCGCCTGGGTGTCCTGGTAGATTTCCACCAGCTTCTGGTACGTGGCGTTTTCCTCCTCACCCGCGCGGGCAGCGAAGATGTTCACGTACGGAATCGCCTTGGGATCCGCGGGGTCGTCCTGGGCTATGGCGTCGGCAGCGCTGAGCCCGGCGTCTTCGACGAAGTCGTTGTTGATGATCGCCGCAGCAACGTCCGGCAGCGAGGTAGGCGTGAGCGAGGCTTCCAGGGTGGTGACCTTCACCTTGGACTTTGCCTCATCAATGTCATCAAGGGTGGCGAAGGCACTGCCGCCGTCGGTAAGCGAGACGAGCCCTGCGGACTGCAGCACCAGAAGACCCCGGGCCAGGTTGCTTTCGTCATTGGGCACCGCCACGGTGGCACCGGCGGGGATGTCTTCCACCGAACCGTACTGGGTGGAGTACAGGCCCAGCGGATAGATGGCGGTGGAACCCACCGGCACCAGATCCTCGCCGGAGGATTCGTTGTAGCGCGCAAGGTAGATGATGTGCTGGAACTGGTTCAGGTCCAGCTCCCCCTCAGTCAGCGCCGGATTGGGCTGCGTGTACTCTGCGAAATCAATGATTTCGACGTCGATGCCCTCGGCCTCGGCCGCTTCCTCGTACGTCGCCCAGTAGGGATCACTGGCACCGACGACGCCGATTTTGACGGTTCCTTCGTCACCCTCGGCTGAACCGCAGGCCGCCGCTCCCGCGAGAAGGAGCGGCACGGCGGCAAGGGCAAGGAACTTCCGGTTGATCTTCATTTTGTGGTTTCTCTCCGGTCAGGATCGCGGCGGGCCGCGAAGAAGGGGTGCGCTGGCCGCTGTGAGGGCAGTGCCCGGCGCCGTACTTGCCCTGCGGGAAGTCCCGCGGCAGGGCCGAATCTTCACCTGGAGCACCCCGCTTACGACGAGAGGGTTGCTGTCCAGCCGGCCAGGGCCTGTGGCTGGAACTCTTGATTCATGGATCACGCTAGGACCGGAAAGCCCCAGGTGCCACTCCACTGACGTTCGGCGTCGCGTGCCGTCACACGGAGACCATGTCCGCAACAGAAGGACACAAATCCGCGGTGCGGACGGTTTCGGTACGTCCGGCCCGGATTCCCAAACGGCGCCCCAATGGGTAAAGCTGGGAGGCATGGTCCCACCGGGTCTGCCAGCGGATGAGTGTGGGATGCCCCCGGAGAGAGGAAGCAATGAGCCCTGAGACGGCAGCGGAAGTCCCGCCTGCACCTAAGGAGGTCTGCGCGCTGGCAGCGTCCCATGGATTGTTCCTGGATGCAGACTCTGTTGAATTCAATGAAGCGGGCCTCGATTACCGGGTTGTCTTTGCTGCGGAGTCCGGTACCGGGAAGACGTGGGTGCTGCGGCTGCCGCGCCGCCCGGACGTCGCAGCGAACCAGGAACGTGAGGAAGCGATACTTGCCTTCGTACGGCCGCGGCTCAGCGTCGCAGTGCCCGACTGGAAGATCCAGGAACCGGACCTTGTCGCTTACCCGCTCCTCCCGGGGAGTCCGGGCCTCACCATCGGTGAAGGAAACCAGCCGGTCTGGCATTTCGACCCGGCGTCGAGCGGCTACCTCGCGTCATTGGGAGACCTCATAGCCTCCCTGCACGGCACCGACACGCTCGCCGCTGCAGCCGCCGGCGTCCCCGTTGAGACCCCTGAACAAGTCCGCGCACGCTGGGCCAGGGCACTCGATGACGCGCTGGCTGAGTTCCGCATTGATTCGGGCCTACTTGACGGCTGGCGGCGGTGGCTCGATGACGACGGGTTGTGGCCGGAACGTACGGTACTCACGCACGGCGAGCTGTACCCGGCCCATCTCCTCCTCGATGATGCTGACCGGATCGTCTCGGTCCTGGACTGGACCACAGCCAAAGTCAGCGACCCGGCGTTGGAGTTTATGTATGTCCGGCTCGTCTCTCCGGATTCCTTCGACGCCGTGGTGAGCCGCTACCGGGACACGGCGGGCGTTGCCGAGCCCCGCCTGGCTGAGCGCTGCAGTGCACTGATCGCTGCCGGTCCATTGAACTACGCGATGTTCGCCCTGACCACCGGCCGGCCGGAACACCGGGAAGCCGCCCGGGCCCAGTTGCTGCAGTCCTAGGGGCGGCGCATCGATTTTCCTCCACCCTGGGATTGCCGCTGAACGGGTTTACACTGTAAACGGAACCGGATTCGGCAGGCAGTCCGGGAATGAACCGGTACAACCGCTCGGAGGCAGTCCCATGGCAGCGAACCAGCCGCTCAGCCCCGCAGGTATTGCCCGAACGGCGGCGCGGATAGCGGATGAAGAGGGCCTGGAGGCGGTCAGCATGCGCCGGGTCGCCGGAGATCTTGGTGTCTCCGCCATGGCGCTCTACCGCCACGTTGCGGGGCGCGGGGAGCTGCTCCTGCTGATGGCTGACGCCGTGAAGAGCCATTCACTGCTGCCAGAGGGCGAACAGCGGTGGCAGGACATGCTGGCCCACATGGCCGGATCCCTATGGCGGACCTTCACTGCCCACCCCTGGCTGCTTGGCATCATTCTTAGCCCCCGCAGCCTGGTCAACCTCGCCGCGCCGGCTGATGTGGAACGGCTGCTGTCCGCGCTCTCCGCCGCCGGCCTGGATGAAGACGAGGGTTTCGACTGCCTGCTGGGCATCTCGGCCGCAGTCATCGGCACCGTGACCGTTGCCGGGGCTGCCGGCCCGGCAGGTGCCTCCCCTGCGCGGGCGGGGTCTAATCCGGCTGCTTCCGCACCGGCCGGGTCCGGGCAGGACGCAGGCGAACCGGAGCCGCAGGACACTGACGGCCATCCCCGGGCCAACCGCTTCGGACACCGCAGCATCAACGACGAGGTCTCCCGTCAGTCACTGGACTTCCTGGTGGCGAATTTCATCCGTGGCATCGAATCCAGCCGAGCCAGTTGAGAGCTTTGGCCGCCTCGAGATCCTGGTGAACAATGCCCATGCGTCGGAGCAGGCTTCCATTCTGGCGTAGTCTCCCCATCAAGCTGTATTAAACGGTGCGCCACCCCGGTACCGCCGAAGCCGGGTAGCTGGTCACTGCGGAAGCATCGAGCAGGAACTCCGCCTCCTCGCCCACCACCAGGGACAATTCAGCCGCGGCGGCGGGGCTGATGTCCGCCGCCAGTCCGGCGCCCCGCACCCGGATCCGGTCCCCCTGGGGCTCAAGGTCCGTCACCGTTACGCCGAGGATCTCCCGGCCCGGGTCCGCCGTGCCGGCGGCGCCGGGCCTTCGAACCGCAATGGCCGACGGCGGAAACACGGCTAGCAGCGGGACGCCCTGTACACCAGCGCCGGCGTCGGGCACTGCGAACGACAGTCCTCCGGCAGCCAGGAGGCGGTTCCCGCGGACGTTCCCCCGAACCAGGTTGAGCCCGGCAAGGCTGGCCGTGAAGGGGTTCTGCGGGCGGCGCAGCACTTCGGCCGGCGGGCCGGACTCGACGATCCGGCCTTCCTGCATTACCAGGACCCGGTTGGCCAGGGTCAGGGCATCGAGCACGTCATGCGTGACGATCAGGGCGCTGCGCCCGGCCAGCACCCGCTTCAGCAGCCTGCGCATCAGCGGAACCGTTTCAACATCCAGGGCGGCCATCGGCTCATCCAGCAGCAGCAGGTCCGGTTCCGCAGCCAGGGCACGGGCCAGCGCCACGCGCTGCGCCTGGCCACCCGAAAGTTCCCCCGGCCGTTTGGCGGCCAGTGCAGCGGCATCAGCTTCGGCGAGCCAGCGACGGGCAGCTGCCTGTGCCTTCCTGCGCGGAACACCCGTGCTGCGCGGACCGAACGCAACGTTCTCCTCCGCACTCAGGTGCGGAAAAAGCAGCGCTTCCTGGGCAAGGAGAGATGTTCCGCGTCGATATGCCGGCAGGGACATGCCTTTGCCCTTGGCGCGGTGGAAGAGCGTGGTGCCGTTCAATTCGGCCCGTCCGTCGTCGGCATGGACCAGGCCGGCCAGAAGCGAAACAACGGTCGACTTCCCCGCCCCGTTCGGACCGAGCAGGGCCACGGTCTCTCCGTCTCCAACGTCAAAACGGACGTCTATCCCCCGTTCCGGAAGCACCGCCTCGATCCGCAGCCCCATTAGTCGGCTGCTCCTGCCGTGGCTGAACGTCCGCCGGCGGAACGCGTGTCCGCGGAGCGTGCCGGAGCAGACCGGTAGGACAGCCCCACCACAACTACGGCTACCAGGACGAGCACGAGCGAAAGCGCCACCGCAGCGTCCGCGTCGGCCTCCCGCTGCAGGTAAATTTCCAGCGGGAGGGTCCGCGTGACCCCCTGCAGGCTGCCTGCGAAGGCAAGGGTGGCACCGAATTCGCCCAGGCAGCGGGCAAAGGAGAGCACCGCACCGCTTGCCAGGCCGGGGAGGACCAGCGGTACGGTAACCCGGCGCAGGACGGTCCACGGGCGTGCTCCGAGCGTCGCGGCCACGGCCTCATAGCGCGTGCCGGCGGTCCGCAGGGCGCCCTCGAGGGTGAGGACCAGGAAGGGCAGCGCCACGAAGGTCTGCGCCAGGACGACGGCGGCCGTCGAGAAGGCGACCTGGACGCCCATCGCCTCGAGTGCCCCGCCAAGGAGCCCCTGCCGCCCAAAGGTGTAGAGCAGGGCGATGCCACCCACCACCGGAGGCAGCACCAGGGGAAGCAGTACCAGTGAACGCACCAAGCGTTTCCCCGGAAAACGGGCCCGGGCAAGGACCAGCGCCAGGGGCACGCCCAGGAGCACGCAGAGCAGGGTACTGGCAGCTGCCGTCCGCAGGCTCAGCGACAAGGCAGCGAGCGAGGATTCGGATGTGACCAGTGGAATGAACTCGGCCCAGTTGACCTCCGCTGCCACCGCGGCCAGCGGCAGCAGCAGGAACAGCGCTCCGGCGGCGGCACCGGCCAGCACCCAGCGCGGCAGCGGCACCGTATTGCTACGGGACACCAAATCCGGCCTCCTGCAGGGCTCTCCGGCCCTCGTCTGCGCCAACATAGCGGACAAACGCATCAGCCAGGCCGCTGTCTCCAGCCGCGGCCAGCCGAACCATCGGATACCGGTTCACTGCCTCCTTCGCCTCGGGAAACGGCACCTCCTGGACCTTGCCTCCAGAGGCACGGACGTCAGTGACGTACACCAGCCCTGCATCGGCTTCTCCTGAAACCACCTTGCCCATGACGCCCGTGACGGACGATTCTTCGCTCACTGGTGCGAGCAGGATACCGGCGTTCTGGGCCAGTTTTTCCGCTGCAGCACCGCAGGGAACCTGCTCGGCACACACAACCACCTGCACCCCGGCAGCCGCGAGGTCCGCGAAGCCGGCGATTCCCGCCGGATTTCCCGGCGGCACCGCGATGGTCAGCGTATTCGTTGCAATATTCCGGGGTTCTTCGGCTGCCATTCCCGCATCCACCACCTTGGCCATGTTGGCCTCGTCGGCGGAGGCAAAAACGTCCGCCGGAGCTCCGGCGAGGATCTGGGCGGCGAGGTCCGCGGAGCCGGCCAGGTTCAGGCGCACAGTTGTCCCGGGATGTGCTGCCTCGAAGTCCTCCGCCAGCCGGGTGAAAGGCGCGGCCAGGGACGCCGCAGCGAACACCGTTAGTTCAGACGTGCCGTTCTGTTGGTCACCGGCAGGAACCGCACACGCACTGAGGCCCAGTGTCCCGATCAGGAGCAGGGCAGCCAGGACCCTGCCTGGGCGGCACCGGCTCACGGGTGTTTCTTTCCCGGCGGCACTTCAACCATGACGTTCGTCGCCTTGACCACCGCCGTGGCAGTAGAGCCCAATTCCAGGCCAAGTTCGCGCACCGCCTCGGAACTCATGAGGGAAACCACGCGGAACGGACCACACTGCAGTTCAACCTGCGCCATCACTTTGTCCATGACGATCTCCGTCACCAGTCCCACGAACCGGTTCCGGGCCGAGCTGGCAATTTCCGTCGGGTCATCCGGCAGCTGGGCCTGCCTTCGGGCGAGCTGCGCGAGTTCAAGGCTGTCGATCGTCTGCCTGCCACTGGCATCCCGGTGCCCGGTCAGGGTACCGTTCTCAATCCAGCGGCGCACTGTGTCGTCACTGACCCCCATGAACCGTGCCGCTTCGGCAACTCGCAGGCTAGGCATGCAACGACAATAAACCGCAGATGCGTTCATTTCCACTTGGTGTGGGGATATATGCGGACACCCGGCGGCGGGAAGACCCTACGGTGGACTATGGAAAGGACAAGGGCGGCGGCATGGACGCAGACCGGGAGCTTCTCATACGGTTCACCGCGCAGCTTCAGCAGGCGGGCTGTGTCTTTGCTGCCGAAGAAGCGGGCCTGATTCTCCGCGGCGGAGCCACGGTGAACGACGCCGAGTCCATGCTCCGGCGCCGGCTCACCGGCGAGCCGCTTGAGTATGTGCTTGGCTGGGCAGCGTTCATGGGCCGGCGCGTACGCGTGATGCCCGGTGTCTTCATACCCCGCCCGCGGACCGAGTTCCTCGCCGTTGCGGCCCTCGAGTCCGCAAGAGGGCGGGCCGCCCCGGTGATACTGGACCTCTGCTGCGGCGCCGGCGCGCTGAGTTCCGTCTTCGCCGCTGACCTGCCGGATGCCGAGCTGTACGCCGCTGACCTTGCGCCGGAGGCTGTGGCCGCTGCCCGGATGAACCTGGGGACACGGGTTCCGGTGTACCAGAGTGACCTGTTCACTGCCCTGCCACGGCATCTGCACGGCAGGATAGACATCATCGTGGCCAACGCACCCTACGTCCCCACGGAACAGCTGCCCTTCCTCCCCCGCGAAGCGCGCCTCCACGAACCTGCCGCCGCACTGGACGGCGGCAGGCAGGGACTGGAAGTGCTCCGCCGGATAGCGGCGCAGGCTCCTGTCTGGTTGGGCAAGGACGGGCAACTGCTGGTTGAGTGCAGCGCCGGACAGGCACCGGACCTGGCAGCGGACGTTAGCGCCGCAGGGTTCCAACCGTTGATCCGGACCGACCCTGACACGGCCACGGCCGTGGTTTCCGGCACACTGGCGCAGCGGATCGTTTAGACGGCTGGCTGCCCGGTTTCCTTAACGGAACCGCCGTCCATATCCGATCCTGTTCCGGCCCCGGACGTTGCTGCAGGTTCCAGCGCGGCACCGCCCTCCACTGCCGGGTCCGGGGCCCGGTGGGCGGCGAGGAACTCGGCGATCCGGTTCACGGCGTCGCGGATGTCTTCCTCCGCCGGCAGGATGACGAACCGGAAATGGTCCGGATCCGGCCAGTGGAACGCGGTTCCCTGCGAGACGAGGATCTTCTGCTCCTCCAACAGGTCCAGGACAAACTGCTCGTCGTCGTCGAACGGGTACATGGCGCGGTCCAGCTTCGGGAACAGGTACATCGCGCCTGACGCAGGCACGCAACTGACGCCGGGAATCCCGTTGAGCAGCCGGCAGGCAAGGTCGCTCTGCTCTGCGAGCCGTCCGCCCGGCTTCACGAGGTCATTGATGCTCTGGTATCCGCCCAGGGACGTCTGGATTGCGTGCTGGGCCGGAACATTGGCGCACAGCCGCAGTGAAGCCAGCAGGTCCAGCGATTCCCGGTAACCTGCGGTATCGGCACGCTTGCCGGTCAGTGCCACCCAGCCGGCCCGGTAACCGGGCATCCGGTACGCCTTGGACAGTCCGGAGAACGTCAGTACGGGAAGGTCGCCTGCCACGGATGCGGTGTGGATATGCTCTGCTCCCCGGTAGACGATTTTCTCGTAGATCTCATCTGAAAAGAGCACGAGGTTGTGGCGCCGGGCCAGGTTGGCAAACTGCTCCAGGATCTCCCGCGGATAGACGGCGCCGGTGGGGTTGTTCGGGTTGATGATCACGATCGCGCGGGTGCGGTCGCTGATCTTGGCTTCAACATCAGCCATGTCCGGCCACCACTGGTTGGATTCGTCGCAGGCGTAGTGCACAGCTTCACCGCCGGACAGCATCACCGACGCGGTCCAGAGCGGGTAGTCGGGTGCGGGAATCAGTACCTGGTCCCCGGGCTCCAGGAAGGCCTGCAGCGTCATCGAAATCAGTTCGCTGACGCCGTTTCCAACCCAGATGTCCTCCACGCCGATCTGCATCAGGCCGCGGGTCTGGTAGTACTGCGAAATAGCGGTACGCGCGGAGTAGATACCCTTGGAGTCGCTGTAGCCCTGGGCTCCGCGCAGGTGGTGGATCATGTCCACCACAATCGATTCCGGGGCCTCCAGCCCAAAGGGTGCCGGATCCCCCAGATTCATCTTCAGGATCCGCTGCCCCGCCGCCTCCATCTGCTTGGCGACCGCCTGGACCGGCCCCCTCAGGTCATAACGGATGTTCTGCAAACGGCTTGAATTCTGCATAGGGGGCATGTTCGGATTTTCCCACCGCCGGGCCCCGCCGCAAAACCGGCCCCGGAACCTGAGCTTCGAGTGGGGGCGAACCCCAAACCTTAGGCTGTGCGGGCGGCCGCGTCTCCCACATCCGCAGCCGCTTCCCGGACGCCGCGGATCCGGTCGTACAGGACCGAGAACAGCAGGCCAAGCACTACGGCTATGAGGATGATGACGCCCATCCCGATCAGTCCCGCCTGCAGGCCGGCGGAGGCTTCGGCGTCGTAATAGAGAATTGCCTTATTGGCGATCGTCATCTGGTAAAGCGGTTCACCGCGGGCTATGAACGCGAAAAACCCCGGCAGGGTTTCCAGCGGTACCACGCCGGTGGCGGCCGGAAGGCCCATGAACACCACATAGATCAGGGAGAGCACCATGCCGGCGCTGCCAAAGATCGTAATCAGGGCGAACGTCACCGCCGACACCGTGACGATGGATAGCCAGGTGCTGAAGAAGAACCAGCCACCGTGCGGAAGGGGCATGCCAACGGCGTTGGCAACCCACATCATCAGTCCGGCGGTCGGCAGGCCTGCGAGGACGGCGATGCCCCACTTGAGCAGGAACACCGACCAGCGCGCCGGAAGCAGTTTGGGCCCCAGGACGTAGCGGGCGCCCAGTTCCACGGGCAGCACCCCTACGCGCGAGTCCACCAGGAAGTGCAGCGTCACCGAACCGCTGAGGCCAACCACCATCAGCAGGACGGAATAGAAGAAAGCACCCATCCCGAGCGCGGCACCATTCGGTGGTTTCTGGAACGCACCCTCGGTGATCTGGATCGGATTGCGCAGCACCTCTGCGGAGGTCCCGTCGATTTTCGGGGCCAGCTGCTCCTGCACCTGCGCCGGGACTCCGGCCTCTGCCAGCTCGGCACTCTGGCGTTCGGTTGCCGCACCCTGGGCCTGGCGCGCCGTGTCCTCCAGCTGCTCGCCCAGGCTGATGCTGGCCTGCTGCAGCGCCGGTTCGACGGCGTCTGCCGCAAGTTCGCTGGCCAGCGGGCTCGCCAGCGGATTGGTGTAGAGCATGATCTCCGGCCGGCTGGCCGCGCCGTCGGTCAACGACGAGGAAACCAGCGAGACGGCGGCTTCCGAGAAATCCTCCTCGACCACCACCGCGGCGAAGACCTGCCCGGTGCGCAGCTGGTGCTGGGCCTCATCCCAACTCAACGGCCGCAGTTCAATCTTGTCCGTCTTGGCGAAGTCCGCCTCCATGGTGCTGGTGATGTTTTCGCCGAAGTTTTCCTGCCCGCTGGGGGTCTCAGCTCCCTGGTCCCGGTTTACGACGGCCACCGGCAGGTGGTTGAGGTTGCTCTCCGGGCTGCCCAGCCCACCGATATACAGTGCGGAGCCGGCCCCGCCCAGGAGGAGCAGGACCAGCAGCGGGAGAAGCCAGGTGCGCGGTGAGAAATAGGCTCCGGCCCTGCTGCCCTGGTAGCGGGTGCCTGAGGTGGGTTCTGTGCCGCGGTGTGAGTGTGGTTCGTGAGCGGGCATGGGAACTACCTCCCGGGATGCCGCGCGGTGTCACCGCACGTTCCGAACGTTGGGGGAAGCACTGTCCCTATGAACGGTACGTCCGCCCGGGTCCGGCGCACAGGCTCGGCGAGCCGGAGGGCGCCTGCGCGGCAGAACTTTCTGCGCCTGGTTTGCTGTGGCTAGGCGCTCCCGTGCCTGCGATGGCGATGAGTCTCCTCCCCAGCCAGCTGCGCCAGGATCCTTTCGAGGCCGGCACGGTCTTCCTCGGAAAGTACGGCGAAGTACTCGTCTGCCTGGCGTGCCCGGTCTTCCCGGACTTCGGCGCGCATGCGGATGCCCTCGTCCGTCAGCGAGATCAGGGTGGCACGGCGGTCGGACGGGTCCGGTCCGCGCTGCACCAGTCTCTTGGCCTCCAACTGGTCCACCACTTCCGTGGCCGACCGGGGTGCGATGCGCAGGCTTTCCGCCAGGTCCTTGAGCCGGAGGCCGCCGTCGTTCCCGCTTCGCGCCACAGCGTTCAGTGCCCGGAATTGGTGCGGCGTCAGGTTGAACGGTGCCAGCTGCTTCATCCACCGGCCTCTCAGGCCACGGAAGGCGGTGTGCATCAGCTCGCCCAGGGTGGATGAATCTACGGAGGAGTGCGGCATGTTCCTCAGTTTAGCCATTCGGTGAGCAGCCACACTGTGAGGTAGCCCCAGTACGGGCGCGCTATCTGCTGCCAGTTCCGAGTTCTGCCCGCAGTTGTAAGCGGCAGCAGAACTGCAAACCGGTCGATTCCCTGCGAACTGTCGTACTCTGCGGGCCGCAGCGGCTGGCGCAGGACCTCGTGTGACACCGCACCCACATGTGCCCATAAACCACATAATGAGGTAACCTCTACATATCCGATCGAATGCAGCCACCGCTGCGGCGGAATGCACTAGGAGGACCCTTTGGCCCACAACAACAACCGTGATCACGCGGGCACCGGCATGTCCGACGGCCCCGGCGCCGTCCCCGGAACCTCCGGACCGGGCGGCGGAGGCGGCGGCCGCGGACCCGCACGGCTGAACCCGGCGGATTCGAAACAACTCACACGCCATCCCGTCAGCCTGCGCCGTATCGCGGCACTGTTCGTTCCGCACAAGCGGACGATCGCCGTCGTCATTGCACTGATCTCTGCGGCATCCGTAGTCAACCTTGCGCAGCCGTTCCTGGTCCGTGCAGTCATCGACGATGCGCTGCCAGGCCAGGACCTCCGGCTGCTGGTGATCCTTACCGCATCCATGGTGGGCGTTGCCGCCCTCACCAGCGCGATCGGTGTCGTCCAGACCTGGCTGGCCACCAAAATGGGCCAGCAGGTGATGCATACCCTGAGGGTGCAGCTCTTCACCCACCTGCAGGCGCAGTCGCTCGGTTTCTTCACCCGCACCCGCGGCGGTGAGGTCCAGTCCCGCCTCACCCATGACATCTCCGGCATGCAGTCCGTGGTCACGACGACGGCGACGGGCGTGGCAGCCAATCTGACCACAACCATCGCTACTTCGGCTGCGATGGTGGCCCTCTCCCCCGGGCTCAGCCTGATCTCCCTGGTGGTGCTGCCGCCGGCCATCTGGCTTTCCCGCAAGGTGGCGAAGCTGCGGCGCACGGTCACCGACGAACGCCAGCGCGAACTGGCCGCCCTGCACACCCAGGTGGAAGAGGGGCTCTCCGTCTCCGGAGTCCGCCTTGCCAAGACACTGGGCACCATCCCGCGTGACGCCCGGCGTTTCAGCGCCCGCTCGGAAAACCTCGTGGGACTTGAGCTGCGCAGCCAGCTCGCCGGCCGCTGGCGGATGGCCACCATGCAGGTGGTCTTCGCCGCGATTCCCGCGGTGATCTATCTGGCCGCAGGGTTCCCCGCCACCAGCGGCGGCATGACGATAGGAACGCTGGTCGCCTTCACGGGCCTGCAGGCGGCGGTCTTCCGGCCCGTAATGGGCCTGCTGGACATCGGCGTCCAGTGGGTGACCGCACTGGCCTTCTTCAGCCGTATCTTTGAGTACCTGGATCTCGAGCCGCAGCTCAAGGCACCAGCGCACCCGGTACGGCTGGAACCGCGACTGGTCCGCGGCGAGGTGCGCTTCGAGGACGTGGAGTTTGCCTACGACGGCGGTGCACCGGTTCTGCACGGAATCAGCCTCACGCTGGTGCCCGGAACCACCACCGCCGTGGTGGGAGCCACCGGCTCAGGCAAGTCCACCCTTGCCTCGCTGGTGCCGCGGCTGAACGATCCCAGCCGCGGGCGGGTCCTCCTTGACGGCGTGGATGTGGCGCAGCTGGCCCCCGAGGACCTGTCCCGGATAGTTGGGGTAGTCTCCCAGGAGACGTACCTGATCCACGCTTCGGTACGGGAGAACCTCCTGCTGGCCAAGCCGGACGCGACCGATGCGGAGCTGCTCCACGCGCTGGCGGCCGCACAGATCGCGGACACGGTGGGCGCCCTCCCGGACGGACTGGACACGCTGGTGGGAGCCCGCGGCCACCGCTTCTCCGGCGGCGAGCAGCAGCGCCTGGCAATCGCCCGGACCATCCTGCGCAATCCGCCGGTTCTGGTCCTGGACGAGGCAACCTCGGCGCTGGACAACAGCACTGAAGCCCAGGTTCAGCAGGCCCTGGAAAGGCTCACCGCCGGCCGCACCACGCTCACCATCGCCCACCGGCTCTCCACGGTGCAGAACGCTGACCAGGTGATGGTGCTCGACGCCGGTCGGATTGTCGAGCAGGGAACTCCCGCCGAACTCGGCGCTGCCGCAGGGCCGTTTGCCCGGCTGGCGGCCCGGCGCAGCGAGGCTCCCGCGCTCAGCTAGCGCGCTGGACCGGAGCACCGCCGTCGCGCGCCGGCTGGCCCGCCGGGGAGAGCGGGGCCCCCATCCCGGAGCGGCCGCTTCCGCCGAGGCGGGCGAGATAGCCGGCGAACCGGTGCAGGTCCTCCGTGGTCCATGAGCCCAGCACTGCCGGATCAAGCATGATCCCTGTCTGCACGGCAGTCACCCGGTCACTGGCGGCCGGCGTCAGCACCAGGACCCTCGCCCGCCTGTCGGCGGGGTCCGGCTGAACCTCGATGAGGCCCAGGGTCTCGAGCTGGCGCGACTGCCGGCTGATCACGCTCTTGTCCACCATGAGCAGGTCAGCCGCCGTCCCGGAGTGCAGCGGCCCGAAGCGCTTGAGCAGCTGGAGCGTCTTCAGCCCGAACAGGGACAGCGACGGATCCACTGCCCGGGCGGCCTCACGCATCCGTGTCCGGACCACCTCGGTGAGCAGGCGCAGGTTCGATTCGACCTCACGCAGCGCCCGCTCACGGGAGGGCTGCTCCGGACTCATTGTGCGGGGCGCTCCCCATCCGGCTGCCCGGACGGCGAGGACGGATCGACCAACGCAACGGACCCCGTCGCAACAGCTGAGAGGGCATTCTCCGCAGGCTCGTCCTCCCGGGCAGCAGCACCGGCGGCCTTCTTGAGCTGCACGGCATTCTGGCGGCCCAGCTGGGCGTTCGGCAGGAAGATCACCGCTACCAGGGTGACCACGGCCAGCGGCACGCTGTACATAAACACATGTCCGACGCCGACTCCGTAGGCGCTTTCCACCAGGGCGGCAATCGCGGACGGCAGTTCGGAGATCTTCGGGATGGTACCGCTGCCCAGGGCTGCCGCGGCCGCAGCCTGGTCTGCGGGGGCGAGGGCGGTGATGCCGTCCTTGATGCGGGAGGACACAATCGTGCCCAGCACCGAGCCCAGGACGGAAACACCCACCGTTCCGCCGAGGCTGCGGAAGAAGGTAACGGCGCTCGTGGCAACACCGAGGTTCTTCACCTCGATTGAATTCTGGACCACCAGCACAAGATTCTGCATGAGCATGCCCAGGCCCGCACCGAGGACAGCCATGTAGATTCCCACCAGCACGAGGCTGGTTTCATACGTCAGAGTGCCCAGCAGGATGGTTCCCAGCACGGTGAGCACGCCACCGGAGATCATGATGGCCTTCCACTTGCCGGTCCGGCTGATGATCCCGCCAAACAGGGTGGACGCGATCAGCAAGCCGGCCATCATGGGAATGGTCAGCAGGCCGGACTGAGTCGGCGTGGCACCGCGGGCCAGCTGCATGTACTGGGCCAGGAACACGGAGGTGCCGAACATCGACACGCCCACCGAGATGCTGGCGACCACGGCAAGGGTGAACGTGCGGTTCTTGAACATGGACAGGGGGATGATCGGTTCCGGGGACTTGAACTCCACCAGCACGGCTGCAATCAGGAGGACTGCCGAACCGGCGACCATCAGGAAGGAAGCCAGGGAGGCCCACTCGAACTGGTTGCCCGCGAGCGTCACCCAGATCATCAGCAGGGATACGCCGCCGGCGATCAGCACGGCTCCCAGGTAGTCAATGTGGACCTTGCGCTTGGCGTGCCGGGGCAGGTGCAGGGTGAGCTGCAGCAGGATGATGGCCGCGATCGCCACGGGAAGGGCGATGAAGAAGTTCCAGCGCCAGCCAAAGGCATCGGTTACGACGCCGCCAAGCAGCGGCCCGCCGACGGTTCCCACAGCCATGACGGCACCAAACAGGCCCGCGTACTTGCCGCGGTCACGCGGGCTGATGATGTCCGCCATGATGATCTGGCTCAGCGCTGCGAGCCCGCCGGCACCCAGGCCCTGCAGGACACGGAAAACAATGAGCGTTCCGGTGTCCTGGGAGAAACCGGCCAGCGCAGAACCGAGCACAAAGATGCCCAGGGCCAGCTGGATGAGCAGTTTCCGGTTGAACAGGTCAGCGAACTTTCCCCACAGCGGCGTAGAGACCGTCGTTGCGAGCAGCGTTCCGGTGACCACCCAGGTGTAGGCCGACTGGTCGCCGTCGAGATCCGAGATGATCAGCGGCAGCGACGTGGACACCACGGTTCCGGCGAGGATCGAAACGAACATCCCCAGGAGCAGTCCGGACAGGGACTCCAGCACCTGGCGGTGGGTCATGGATCCGTCGGGTGAGACCGTGCGGCGTGTTTTCTTCGCTTTTTCCTGCTGTTCCGGCGGGGTTGTGGGGGCATTAACTGCGGGGGGCATCGGACTCCTGCTGATAGTTGATTTAGGTCAACTATACAAGTGGTTGCCTTAGACAACTAGTTTCGTGCCGAAGAACACAGCGTGCCCTTCCAGGACAGCTGTGGCAGTCCCCCTGCAACGTTGCTGCCGGACCGCAGGTAGGGTCTCTAGTACTGGCAACTTTCAAGGAAAGGACCCGCCCGTGGTCTCCATCGCCTGGTTCCGCGACGACCTGCGCACGGCGGACAATCCCGCGCTGCTCGCCGCAGCCCAGGACGGCAGTGCCGTGGCCGTCTACGTCCTGGACGAGGAGTCCCCGGGAATCCGCCCGCTCGGAGCCGCGGCGAAATGGTGGCTCCACCACGCATTGCAGACCCTGGGCGCTGACCTCGCGTCCCTCAACATTCCACTGGTACTCCTGCGCGGCCCCGCGGGGGAAGCCATTCCAGCCTTCGCCAGTGAATCAGGCGCCGGCAACCTCTACTGGAACCGCCGCTACGGAGGCCCGGAACGGGAAGTGGACTCCGCGGTCAAGGAATGGGCAGCCGGAGAGGATGTCCACGCGGAGAGCTTCCAGGCTTCCCTGCTGCACGAACCCTGGACCGTCCGCACAGGGCAGGGCGGTCCGTACCGGGTGTTCACCCCGTTCTGGCGCGCCCTCTCCGCCCAGGATTTCCGGGCCCCGCTGGATGCCCCCGCAAAAGCCGGCCGCCCGCCGTCGGCCCTCCCCTCCGGCGATGACCTGGACAGCTGGGAGCTGCTGCCAAAGCACCCGGACTGGACCGCCGGACTGGCGGAGGCATGGACGCCGGGCGAATCGGCCGGGCTGGGTGCCCTCGAAGATTTCCTCGACGGACCGGTCCAGGACTACGACGACGGCAGGGACCGTCCGGCGAAGCCTGGAACCAGCCGCCTCTCCCCCTACCTGAGGTGGGGCCACGTCAGCCCGTTCCAGGTCTGGCATGCACTGGCGCAGGTGCGCGGGAACGGGCCGGGCCCTGACGTGTTCGGCACGGAAATCGGCTGGCGCGAGTTCTGCTGGCACCAGCTCTTCCACAACCCGGACCTGGCCACCCGGAACCTGCGGCCGGCCTTCGACGGGTTTCCCTGGGACCAACCGCAGGGTGCCGCAGTCACCCCTTCCATACTGCGCGCCCCCGGGCTGGACGCCGGGTCCCGTCCGGAGAACCTGGAACCGCTGGATGCGTGGAAGGCCGGACTGACCGGGATTCCGCTGGTAGACGCCGGCCAGCGGCAGCTCTGGACCATGGGCTGGATGCACAACCGGGTACGAATGGTGGCGGCCAGCTTCCTGATCAAGAACCTGGGTATCCACTGGCGGGTGGGCGAGGAGTGGTTCTGGGAAACCCTCGTGGATGCAGACCCAGCGAGCAACCCGGCGAACTGGCAGTGGGTTGCCGGGTCCGGTGCGGATGCCGCTCCCTTCTTCCGCATCTTCAACCCGGAGACGCAGGCAAAGCGGTTTGATCCAGAGGGCGCCTACATCTCCCAGTGGGTGCCCGATGCCCTGTTGCCGGGTTACCCCGAACCACTGGTGGACCTGAAGGAATCACGGCAGCATGCGCTGGACGCTTACGAGAGCATCCGCTGACCCGCTCCCCAAAGCCGTCCTAACAGCACTTGTATGGCCGAATGCCCTATCGGCGGACGTGCCGGCCGGGCTACTTTTGGCTGGACATCAACCGTCCAGCCATGGAGGCAAGGATGTCCCGGGATCGGGCTGGCACTCAGGACGGAGCGGTCCGCACGCGCCGCGCCACCGTTGAGGCAGCCTTCGACTGGGGGTTCTTCGTGTTCGGCGGGCTGGCGGCTATCTGGTTTGCCGTACTGCTCCTGGACGAAAGCCTCAGCTTCCGGCGGCTCTGGTTCCTGGTGTTCTTCTGGGCCGCACTGGCCTACCTCGTGCTGCCGCGGCTGCACAGGATCCTGACCAGCATCTACATACCGGACTACTTCATGGGCCGCACCCGGACCAGTGACGGGCTGTTCGGCGACCCGGTTAACCTCGCGTTCAACGGAAACGCCGGGCAGCTCCATGCGCTGATGCGCAGCGCCGGCTGGACCGAGGCGGACCCGGTGGATTTTGCCAGCAGCCGAAAGATCATCACCTCCACCCTCTTCCGCCGCAGCTACGACGCGGCACCGGTCTCACCGCTCTTCCTGTTCGGACGCCAGCAGGACTTCGCCTACCAGCAGGAAGTGGACGGCAATCCCGGCAAACGGCACCACATCCGCTTTTGGAAGTGCCCGGACGGCTGGAAGCTGCCCGGGGGAATCGCCGTCGACTGGCTGGCTGCCGCTTCCTATGACCGGGCCGTTGGACTCTCCTACTTCACGCTGCAGGTGACCCACCGGATCAGCCCGGATGTGGACCATGAACGGGACCACGTCGTTGAATCCGTCCTGGCAGCCTCCGGGGAGGTTTCCCTGACGGTCATCCAGGACTTTTCCTCGGGCTATCACTCACGCAACGGCGGCGGGGACAGCATCCGCACCGACGGAAACCTGCCTGTCCTCGACGTCGGCGCCGTGCGCGGTGCCTATCAGGACCAGTCCGGCGGCAGACGGACGCGCCACCGGGCCGGACGTCCGGCACCGATTGTGGTGGGCGCGGTGCTAATCCTGCTGCGCGTGGCTGCCGCGCTGGCCGTAGCCGGACTGCTTTTTACCGGATCCGCGGAACGGACCTGGGTGGCAGACCTTGCCGGGGATGACCGCGAACTGTTTGCCGCCGCAGACGTGTATGTACCGGCTGGCATCGTCCTGCTGGTGTTCTCCGCGTTTGAAGGCATGCTGGCACTGCTGGTGGTGCGCGGAACCAACTGGGCCCGGATCACAGCGATGGTCCTGAGTTCGATCTCCATCATCCTGCAGGGCGCAACGTTTATCGCGGGTGATCCGGACCAGGTCCTGCAAAGCGAGCGGCCGGCCTATGCGCTGGACGTGCTCATCCTCCTAGCCCTTTCAAGCGACCGGGCCCGGAAGTTCTCCCACCTTAAGCGAAAGGGCAGAAACGGCTCGTTTCAGCGTTCAAACGAGCCGTTTCTGCCCTTTCGGCGGGGGGATTGAATCCCCGGACAGCACTAGCTGAGCTTGGAAGCCACCAGCGCGGTGAGGTCCACCAGACGGGAGGAGTAACCCCACTCGTTGTCGTACCAGCCAACGATCTTCACCTGGTTGCCCTGCACCTTGGTCAGGCCCGAGTCAAAGATGCAGGATGCCGGATCCCCGACGATGTCCGAGGAGACAATCGGATCCTCGGTGTAGGTGAGGATGCCGGACCAGCGGTCCGAAGCGGCTGCGGCACGGAAAGCCTCATTCACTTCCTCGGCAGTGGTTTCGCGGCTGACCGTAACGGTCAGGTCCGTGGCAGAACCCGTGGGAACCGGAACGCGCATGGCGTAGCCGTCCAGCTTCCCCTTCAGCTCCGGAAGGACGACGCCGATGGCCTTGGCTGCGCCGGTGGACGTGGGGATCACGTTCAGGGCTGCGGCGCGGGCGCGGCGGAGGTCCCGGTGCGGGGAATCCTGGAGGTTCTGGTCTGCCGTGTAGGCGTGGATGGTGGTCATCAGGCCCTGCTCAATGCCGAATTCACGGTTGAGCACGTCTGCCATCGGGGCCAGGCAGTTGGTGGTGCAGGAAGCGTTGGAGATGATGTTGTGCTTCTCGGCGTCGTAATCGCCGTCGTTCACGCCCATCACTACGGTGAAGTCCTCATCCTTCGCGGGAGCGGAGATCAGGACCTTCTTCGCGCCGGCGGAAATGTGCTTCCCGGCGTCGGCTGCCTTGGTGAACAGGCCCGTGGATTCGATGACGATGTCCACTCCCAGCTCAGCCCACGGCAGGCTGCCCGGATCACGTTCGGCGAGGACCTTGATGGTCTGGTTTCCAACCTTGATGTCGCCGTCCACCACGCGTACGTCTTCAGCGAGGCGGCCCGCAACCGAGTCGTACTTCAGCAGGTGCGCCAGCTGCTCCGGATCTGCCAGGTCATTGACCGCAACAACGGTAAAACCGTTCTCGCTCTGCAGCGCGGCGCGGAGGAAGTTGCGCCCGATGCGGCCAAAACCGTTGATTCCAACTCGAATACTCACAAGGGCCTCCTGAAGGCGTGGGGACTAAATTTAGAGACTAAATATATGAACTAGTACAATTATGCTGTTATTCCCGCCACTCGTCAAAGGGGCCCTAACTTTGGATGTTTCTGCCAGCACTCCGCAGCTGCTGCGCCGCACCAACCTGCGCTCAGTCCTTGACGTGCTGCGCACCGTACCGTCCGCTACGGGAACGGACCTGATCCAGGCCACGGGCCTCACGCGCGCCACGGTCATCGCCGTCTGCGACGATCTCATTGCCCGCGGCTGGGCACGGGAGGCCGCGTCTCCCCGCGCAGGAGGGCAGAAGGGGCGGCCCGCACGGCGGTTCGAATTCAATGAGAGCGCCGGTTTTGTCCTGGGGCTCGACGTCGGCCTGGCCACCGTACGCGTTGTAGTCTCCGATCTCGCCGGAAACGTCGTGGGTGGAACCGAGTCCCGTTTCCCCTACCACGGAGGTACACCGGCTGACCGGCGGTCCGCGGTTATCGCGGCTACGCGGGACGCACTGGCGGACGCCGGCGTGCCGGCTGCAAGCGTCCTGGCCGTTGCCCTGGGAATCGCCGCCCAGGTCACTCCGGAGGGCACCATCGCCCCCGGGCAGGAACTGGCACCCATGTTCGATCTTGGCCTGACGCAGGAATTCGCCGAAGGATTCGGTTGGCCGGTCCTGGTGGAGAATGACGCGAAGCTGGCTGCCCTCGCCGAGCGCTGGCGGGGAATCGGTGCGGATGAAAGCAACCTGGCCGTCATCCTTGCAGGTGAACGCCTCGGTACGGGAGTCATCGAATCCGGCAGGCTGGTCCACGGCGCCCTGGGCCGGGCGGGAACCATGGGAGGCCTTGAACTGGTTGAGGGCGTAGGCAACCAGGACGGCATTGCCAAGCTGGCACGCCACTGGGGCACGGCGGCACTGGACGCCGGGCACGAGGGAATGATCCGTGCCCTGGTCGGTGAACATACGAACCGTGTCTCGGCTCGTTACGTCTTCGAGGCAGCCGCCGCCGGGGACGAAACCGCAGCGCAGATCCTGGACCGGATCGCCAGGCGCATGGCCCGGGTCCTGGCGCTGGTCTCCACCTTCTTCGACCCTCGGCTCATAGTCATTGGCGGCGCTGTGGCCGCCTCGGCCACGGCACTGCTCCCCGGCATGACCGACGAACTTGCCCGGTACGTGCCGGACCCGCCGCGCCTGGCAGTTTCCGAACTGGGCGAAATGCTGGTTGCCACCGGAGCCGTCCGGCTGGCGCTTGACCATGTGGAGGCACGGCTGCTTGACCTGAGGCCGGGCAACGGCACTGCTCCTTCCCCGGAGGCGGTACCCTCCGCCTAGACTTGCCGTGCACTGCCACGGGCACAGCGGAGGAGAAATGGAAACCCTAACGCGTACCGAGCTGCTCCTACGCCGGACCGGGAGCCAGGCGCTGGGCACGCAGGCGCAGGCCGCAAGCCCTGAAGCCGCCGTCGGGCGTCTTTTTGCTCTCCAGGGCCAGGACCTGCCCGGTGTCCTGTGGTCGCTGGGCCTTCGCAGCGGCGCTACCCAGGAGCAGGTCCGGACAGCATTCGACTCGGGCGCCCTGGTCCGTACCTGGCCGTTCCGCGGCACGCTGCACGTGCTCGCGGCCGAGGACGTGCACTGGCTGCTGGCCATGACAGCGGAACGGACACTCCGCTCCGCTGCCCGGCGGCGTGCGGAACTTGGGCTCGATGACCGGACCGTGGAACAGGCGCGGGCCGTGGCCCGGGATGCCTTGGCGGACCGCAGCGCGCTGGGCCGGAAGGAGCTGCTGGCCCGGTTCGAAGGCGCGGGAATCCGAACGTCCGGGCAGCGCGGCTATCACCTGCTGTGGCACCTTTCGGTCTCCGGCACCACAGTGCTTGGGCCGTTCAAGGGCGCCGAGCAGCAGTTCGTCCTGCTCGAGGAGTGGGTGCCGCGGCGTCGCGGCCTCGAGGGCGATGCGGCGCTGGCTGAGGTGGTCCGGCGGTATTTCCGTGGCCGTTCCCCCGCCACTGCCGCTGACCTCGCCTGGTGGACCAAGCTTCCGGTCACCGCCATTCGGCGCGGTATTGCCGCGTGCGGGAACGGGCTGGAGGAAGTGGAATACGACGGCGGCGTCCACTGGCAGCCTGTCCCGCCCGTGACCGAGGAGACGCGGATGAGGACAGCCGTGCTGCTTCCGGGTTTCGATGAGTACCTGCTGGGCTACACGGACCGCAGCGCTGCGCTGGCTGCAGAGCATGCACCGTTGACCGTGCCGGGCAGCAACGGTGTCTTCAAGCCAACGCTGGTACTGCGCGGCCGGATCTCAGGTGTGTGGTCCCGCAAAACCTCCCGGGCCTCCACCGAGGTCACTGTGCACCCCTTCCGTCCGCTCAACGGCCGCGGCTGGAAAGCCGTCGAAGCGGCAGCCCTCGGTTACGGGCAGTTCCTCGGCACTCCGGTGACGCTCCGGCGGGCCTGAACCCCGGAATTCCGGCAGTGAACCGGCCCCGGCACCGAGGAGGGGAAGTTCAGCGCAGCCGGGACAGCAGGGCGTCCAGGACCTGGGCCTGGCCCTTAACCAGTTTGAGCCGGGCTTCAGGGATACTAAACCACCCGGCCCGGTCCACTTCCGGGAAGTCCCGGACGTTGCCCGATCCGGCGGGCAGCTCGACGGCAAAGGTGTTGCTGTGGACGGCTCTGCCGGGGAAGTCGGCGGCGGCCGTGAAAACCGTGACGGATTTGGCCGACGATTGCCGGAAGGTGCCCAGCAGGTCATATTCCGCCGCCGGAGCCGCCCAGCCCATTTCCTCCCCGAACTCGCGGAGGGCTGCCGCGAGCGGATCCTCCGGAGCAGCGAATTCACCCTTGGGTATGGACCAGGCGTGCTCATCACGGCGGGCCCAGAAGGGTCCGCCCATATGGGCAATCCACACATCAACGCCGCATTCGTCCCCCGCGGCGCGCTCCCCGTCCTCGCGGTACAGCAGGATTCCGGCACTGGTGCGCATGCTGCTGTGTCCTTTCCCTGTCTACGAGGAACACCAGTCTAGAAGCTCCCCGGCCGGGCGGGGCATTCGCACCATGGCGCAGCCATTTGGCACGAGCCCCCTGTTTCACATGGGTGCACATGCCTACGCTGGTGCGGTGCCCCTGAATCCCGGGAAGCTTCCGCCCCTCGTGAACCGCCGGACTGCGCTTGCGGCCTTCGGAGCCATGGCAGCGGCCGGACTGACGGCGTGCAGCGGAACGGAAGCGGCGCCGGCGCCCCGTCCGTCGTCACCGCAGGCACCCTCCCCGGCCCCGAACGCGCCCGAGCCGCTGCCCGCCGCCGCCGAGCCTCCCCCGCCGCCCGCTCCGCCCGTCTACGTGCCGGACTATCAGCTCCCGCCAGCGGTGGATGGCTTCGCGCCGGTGGTCAGCCGGATACCCACCAACCATCCGGTGGTCTTCCTGACCATCGACGACGGCATGGTCCGTACTCCCGAAGCCCTCGCGCTGGTCAAGGAATACAACTATCCGGCGTCCATCTTCCTGGCCAGGACGTTCGTGGAGGCCGATCCCCTCTACTTCGCCCAGTTTCCCTTCGTCCGGATCCAGAACCACACCCTGCACCATGACACGCAGATGGCCTACCGGATGGGCTACGACCAGCTGTACGGGGAAATCGCGGGCATGCAGGACTATGTGGCCGAGCATTTCGGCCGGGTTCCCACCCTGTTCCGGCCGCCCGGCGGCGCGTACTCGGCCGCCATGCAGCAGGCTGCCGCGGCTGCCGGCTTGAAGGCCATCATTACCTGGGAAGCCAAGGCCAGTGCCGGCTCCATGCAGTACCAGGTGGGCACCGCCCTGCGTCCCGGCGACATTGTCCTGATGCACTTCCGGCCGGAATTCGCAGCGGACCTGAACGCCTTCCGCGCCGCCCAGCAGGCGGCCGGCCTGGACGTCATCCTGCTGGAGGACTTCCTGGGCGTCTAGTGCCTCCGGCTAACCCTCCAGCATGGCCACGGACCGGTTCCACAGGTCCAGGGCCAGTGCATGGTCACCTGCCAGCCTGTTCGCCCGTGCAGGTTTGGACCGCACGAAATACCTGCCGGTAGGGTAATCGGACCCCGGTGTGCCCTCGGCGAGGAACACCAGGGTCTGTGCACCCTTTTCCGGGCTCTGCAGGAACCGGCCAAGGATTCCCTGGTAGACAGAGCGCATGGCGGATCCCTCGGCACTGGAGAAACCGGACGCTATGACTCCGGGGTGGAAGGCCGTGGAGGTTGCCCCCGCGGCGCGGTAGCGGCGGTCAAACTCCTCGGTGAAGAGGATCTGCTCCAGTTTCGAGTTCCCGTAGGCCCGCTGCGGGGTGTAGTTCCTTTGCTCTTCCAGGTCCGTGATATCCAGCTTGGCGAAGAGCCGGTTCGCGGCGCTGGAGGTATTGATGACGGTTCCCCGTGAGTCGAGCAGGCGGTTGGTCAACAGCCGGGTCAGCAGGAACGGGGCCAAATAGTTCACCTGGAACGTCATCTCGTGTCCGTCAGCAGTGACCTGGCGTTCCTTCCCGAAGATGGCTCCGGCATTGTTGGCCAGCACGTCGATCCGGGGATAGCGCTGCAGCAGGTCGGAGGCGAGACTGCGGACCTGGCTGAGGTCGGCGAAGTCAGCGGTGAAGTATTCACTGCCAATGTCCTCGGCGACTGCAGCGGTCTTCTCTAGCGATCGCCCCACCGGGACAACATGGTGCCCGTCCGCGGCGAGCCGCCGCGCGGCTGCCGCGCCCACGCCGTCGGACGCGCCGGTGATCACGATGGTCTTGGGAGCCACACGGGCCTGCTTTCGTTGAATTGCCGGGACTGGCTCACCATAGCGGTGTCCGGCCGGGCACCGGTAGCCGGTGCCCGGCTTTTCGCCCACAGCCTTACGACGCCGGGCGGCGGCGCCAGTAGGCAGCCATCAGCGCGCCGGACACGTTGTGCCACACCGAGAAGACGGCCGCAGGGAGGGCCGCCTCCGGACTGAAGTACTCCCGGGCGAGTCCCGCTGCCAGACCCGAGTTCTGCATCCCCACCTCAACGCCCATGGTGCGCCGGGACGGCACCGGAAGCCGAAACAGGCGTGCGGCACCGTACCCAAGTCCCAGCCCGAGTCCGTTGTGGAGGACGACGGCCAGCAGAATCAGCCACCCGGCGGTCAGGATGGCTGCCGCGCTTCCGGCCACCACGGCCACTACCACGAAGGTAATCGCCGCGACGGAAACCCAGGGCAGGACGGGAAGAACCCGGTCCACGGTCCGGGGCATGAGGTAACGGATCAGCAGGCCGACCAGCACCGGCACCAGGACAATCTGCACGATCGAAAGTGCCATTGAACCGGCGTCTACCGCCATGTACCGCCCGGCGAGCCACAGCGCCAGCAGCGGCGTGAACAGCGGCGCGAGCAGGGTGGAGACCGAGGTCATGGCAACCGAGAGCGCCACGTTTCCGCGGGCCAGGTACGTCACGACGTTTGAGGCAGTACCACCCGGTGCACACCCGACCAGGATGACGCCGGCAGCAAGTTCAGGGGGAAGCCGCAGCGCCCAGGCGATGCCCAGGCCAAGCAGCGGCATGATCAGGAACTGCGCCACCACGCCCAGCAGCACAGGCAGCGGCTGGCGGACCACCATGGCGAAGTCCGGCAGGGTCAGGGTCAGGCCCATGCCGAACATGATCACCATGAGCCCGGGATTGATCAGCGGGGCAAGTGACGTGAATGGATCCGGAAAAGCCAGGGCCACCGCTCCCCCGGCGAGGATCAGCAGCGGAAAGATCGTTACGGCTATGCGCGCACTGCGCTCTTCAGCTGCCTGGACTGGCTGCGGGACGGCGGTCTTCGGGTTGCCGGGCATGGCCAATATGCTGGCACAGCCCGTTGCCTGGCGGTGGAAGACTCGCCGCCGCGGGTATGAGGGGCCGATCCGTGGCAGGATGCGGTTATGCCTGAACGCCTGATGCTCCTTGATACGGCCTCGCTGTACTTCCGCGCCTTTTACGGGCTCCCGGATTCACTTCGTCGCCCGGACGGGACGCCGGTCAATGCGGTGCGCGGACTGGCGGACATGATCGCCCGGCTCGTCGGCGAGTTCGAGCCCACCCATGTGGTTGCCTGCTGGGACGAGAACTGGCGTCCGCAGTGGCGGGTGGACCTGCTTCCGTCCTACAAGGAACACCGGGTTGCCCGCGCGGTAGCGGACGGCCCGGATATCGAGGAGGTTCCCGTCGCGCTCGAGGCCCAGATTCCGCTCATCAGGCAGGTCCTTAGCCTGGCTGGAATCGCCGTCGTCGGCGTCGCGGACCACGAGGCGGACGACGTGATCGGCAGCTACGCGGCACAGGCGTCCATGCCTGTGGACGTGGTCACCGGGGACCGGGACCTCTTCCAGGTCATCGACGACGCGGCAGGCGTACGGGTTCTCTACACCGCGGGCGGCATGAAGAACCTGAAAATCATGGACGACGCCGCCGTAGTCGCCAAATACCGCGTGCTTCCGGAGCAGTACGCGGACTACGCGACCCTGCGGGGCGACAGCTCCGACGGGCTGCCCGGTGTTTCCGGCATTGGGGAGAAGACTGCCTCCTCCCTGCTCGCGGAGTTCGGCAGCCTCGAGTCACTGCTCCAGGCCGCACAGGACGCCGACGGCGGTGTCTCCTCCGCCGTGCGGGCCAAACTGGCCGGGGCCCGGGAATACCTCGAGGCCGCGCCAACCGTCGTGCGGATTGTGCGCGGCCTCGAAGTGCCGTCTCTGGCGGAGGCCGGTGCCCGGCTGCAGCCTCCCGGCAAAGATGCCCGGGCCCGGCTAGAGGAACTGGCCGGGGAATGGAACCTCGGCAGCTCCATCAGCCGCCTGCTGAAGGCCCTGGACCCGGCCGCCTAGGACTGTGCCATTCAGTACTGCGCGATGAAGCGTCCGATGACGCCGCCGGCGCGCAGCTTGTCGATCGCATCCGGAATCTCGGCGTGGGTAATGATGTTCATCGGCGGGTTCAGTTTGCCGGACTTCATCAACTCGTAGAGAGCTTCAAGGTCTTCCTTGGTGCCTGACTTGGAGCCCTTGATGCTCAGCTGGTTGATGATGACCGGGTAGGTGTTGATGGTTGCTTCCAGCCGTCCCATGCCCACCTGGACCAGTGTTCCAAACTCGGCAAGGGTTTCGATGGCCTGGGACGTGGTGGTACCGAAACCGGCGTAGTCCACGATCAGGTCCAGTCCCTTGTCCTTGAACTCGGTGATGGACTCGGCCACGCCGGCCAGTCCGATCTCATCGGCGAGTTTGCGGGTTTCGGCGTTAATCTCCGCACCGTATACCTCGGCGCCGGAGAGCACAGCCACGCGGGCACCGATATAGCCGAGACCGCCGAGGCCGATGACGCCGACCTTCATCCCGGCCTTGGCTCCGCCGACTGCCATGATCGCGTGGTACGCAGTCAGGCCCGCATCGGTTGCCATTGCCGCCAGGTCGAACGGAACCTCGTCCGGAAGCTTCACCAGGTTGTCATCGGTGGCAACCAGCTTGGGCGCGAATCCGCCGTCCCATTTGCCGTAGCCCAGGGCATCGCCGTCGCTCATGACCGGGGCAAGACCCACCCGGTCACCGACCTTCCAGTGCTCCATGCCGGGGCCAACCTCGGTAATCACACCGGCGTTTTCGTGGCCCATGGTGCGCGGGAGTTCGAAGAACAGGGGCATCCATCCCGGATCATCCAGGGCAGTGACATCGGAGTGGCATACGCCTGCTGCCTTCACCTCGACGACCACCTGTCCGGGGCCGGCGTGGGGTTCGGGGACTTCGTTGAGTTCCAGGGGCTTGTTTGTGCCGGTGAACTGCCATGCCTTCATGGGGCGTCTCCTTTTCGTTCGGTTCAGTGGAGGCCCTGATCAAGATGCCTTCCACATTTTCACCCTACGCCCGCCGAACTGCCCGGCAAGGCCGTTCCGGCTGTGAAGAGCAGCACGCCGGTGCCGTTCTTCCTAACCGCCGCGGGATATCCTGCGGAGGAGACAATGACGCACGGACGGGGAGAAATGCACGAACAGCCCAGCACGCCGGCATCCGGTTTCCAGGTTCCCGTCCTTCCGTCCCAGCGGCGTGTTCTCGGCGTCCTGGTGGCGGGGCAGGTCCTGGGCGGAATCGGCATGGGAGCCACGCTGTCCCTGGGCGCCCTGCTGGCCGCGGCCCTGTCCGGCTCCCCGGCCTGGTCCGGCATGGCAGCGACCATGAGCACCCTGGGGGCGGCCGCGGCAGCAGTTCCACTGGCCCGGCTGGCGCAGGCACACGGACGCCGGGCGTCCCTGTCCACCGGCGCCCTGGTTTCCGCGGCCGGTGCAGTCACTGCAGTAGGGTCAGCCGTCGCGGGGTTCTTTCCGCTGCTGCTGGCAGGCCTGGCCCTGCTCGGGGCAGGCAGCGCCGTCAGCCTCCAGGCCCGCTTTGCCGCGGCGGATCTGTCGGAGCCGGGGACCCGCGGCAGGGACCTGTCCATCGTCCTATGGTCCACGACCATCGGTGCCGTTCTGGGCCCGAACCTCTTCGGCCCGGGAGAAGCGCTGGGTTCGGCTCTGGGCCTCCCACCACTGACCGGTGCCTTCGTCTTTTCCCTCGCGGCCCAGCTGGCGGCGGCGGCCGTGTACCTCGCCGGGCTGCGGCCGGACCCGCTGCTGGGGGTGAAGGCTCTTCGCGCCGCGGCGGCGGAAGCCTCCGGTGCCGCACCAGTGTCGAAGCGTTCCGGCCCGGCCGTACTGCGCGGCAACCCGGCGGCACGCTATGCGGTTGCGGCAATCGCGCTGAGCCATGCGGTGATGGTTGCCCTGATGTCCATGACGCCCGTGCACCTGAGCAGCCACGGTGCCGCCATCAGCGTGGTCGGGTTCACGATCAGCCTGCACATTGCCGGGATGTATGGGCTCTCGCCGGTCTTCGGGTGGCTCTCCGACAGTGCCGGGCGACGGAAAACCATCCTGCTGGGGCAGCTCCTGCTCCTGGGTGCGCTGCTGCTCGCCGGGACCGCTTCGGAGTCCACGGCCGCAGTCACGCTCAGCCTGATCCTGCTGGGACTGGGATGGTCCGCTTCCGTTGTCTCTGCGTCGGCACTGCTTTCGGACTCCGTGGATGTGCAGGAGCGCCCGGCGGTCCAGGGAATCTCGGATCTCGGGATGAATGCGGCGGGAGCCCTGGGCGGTGCCCTGGCTGGTCCGGTACTGGCCGCTGCGGGCTATTCCGGCCTTGGCTATGCCGCTGTGGCGCTGGTGGCCGTGGTGATTGCCTGGAGTGTTTTTGGTGCCCGAAGTGGGACTCGAACCCACACACCTTTCGATACTGCATTTTGAGTGCAGCGCGTCTGCCAATTCCGCCATTCGGGCAGGCCCTGTGACGTTGATCAAACGGATTGATTCCCCGTGTTGGGCGCGAAACCACTCTACATGCAGATAGGCTGTTTTCGTGAACTACCGGCAGCCACCGGTAGCGCCGTCGTCTTTCCAAGGAGCATCTGTGTCTGAGTCATCCGAGTCCGTACCGTCCAACACTCCCGCGCGGCGCGTCCTCGTTGCGGAGGACGAGACGCTGATCCGCCTGGACATCGTTGAGATCCTCACCGGCGAGGGTTACGAGGTTGTCGGCGAGGCGGACAACGGCGAGAAAGCCGTGCAGATGGCCACCGAGCTGAAGCCGGACCTGGTGCTCATGGACGTGAAGATGCCCGTCATGGACGGTATCAGCGCAGCCGAGGCGATCGTAAAGGCCCGCATTGCTCCAGTAGTGCTCCTGACCGCGTTCAGCCAGAAGGAACTTGTGGAGCGCGCCCGCGAGGCCGGTGCCATGGCCTACGTGGTGAAGCCCTTCACCCCTGCGGACCTGATTCCGGCGATCGAAATCGCGCTTTCCCGCCACGAAGAAATCAAGGCCCTGGAGAACGAGGTCACCGACCTCAAGGAGCAGTTCGCCACCCGCAAGCTGGTGGAGCGCGCCAAGTCGCTGCTAACCACCAAGATGGGTCTCACCGAGCCGGAGGCGTTCCGCTGGATCCAGAAGACGTCCATGGACCGCCGCCTGAGCATGCGCGAGGTTGCAGAAACCATCATCAACCAGGTCAACTAGTTTTCGGACCGCCCTGGGCGGTAAGGACGCGCAAAAGCCCCGCCGGGATAATTCCCGGCGGGGCTTTTGCGTGGACTGCGGGGTCCTAGATGGGCTTCGCCTTGCCCTTGTTGGCTTCCTTGACCGGCCAGGGACCAACCTTCTCCTTCTCACGGCGCCGCCCCTCACCCTGCTGCCCGGTGTCCGCAGCGTCACCGACGCGGTGCACCTTGATCAGGTTGGTGGAGCCGGCCTGTCCGGGAGGCGAACCGGCGGCGATGACCACCATGGCCTCTTCCTGGACGATCCCCTTTTCCAGGAGGGTCTGGTCAACCTGCTGCGTCATCTTGTCCGTATGCTCCACGAAGGGAACCAGCATCGGCTGGATGCCCCAGAACAGGGACATGTAGTTCAGCGTCGACTCGACCGGGGTGAAGGCAAACACCGGCTTCTTCGGGCGCAGGCGGGAAAGCCGGCGTGCGGAGTCGCCCGACTGGGTGAAGGTGCAGATGCACTCGGCGTCCAGCTGGTCCGCGATCTCGACGGCGGCCCGGGTGATGGCACCGCCGCGGGTACGCGGCTTGCTGCCCAGCGGGGGCACGCGGTTCAGGCCGTGCTCCTCAGTGGACTCGATGATGCGGGCCATCGTTTTGACGGTGTCAATCGGGTACTTACCCACGGAGGTCTCCCCGGAAAGCATGACGGCGTCGGCACCGTCCAGGACAGCGTTGGCGCAGTCGGACGCTTCGGCACGGGTGGGGCGCGGGCTCTCGATCATGGATTCGAGGACCTGGGTGGCCACGATGACAGGCTTGGCCCAGCGGCGTGCCAGTTCGATGGCGTTCTTCTGGACCAGCGGCACATCTTCGAGCGGCAGCTCCACACCGAGGTCGCCGCGGGCAACCATGATGGCGTCGAACGCGTCGATGATCTCTTCGATGGCGGCTACGGCCTGCGGCTTTTCGATCTTGGCGATGACCGGGATGCGGCGGCCTTCCTCGTCCATGATTTCGTGGACGCGTGCCACGTCGACGGCGTTGCGCACGAAGGAGAGGGCAACCATGTCCACGCCGCGGCGGATCGCCCAGCGGAGGTCTTCCTCGTCCTTGTCGCTCATGGCCGGGACGTTCACGGCAACGCCGGGGAGGTTGATGCCCTTGTTGTTGGAAACCGGTCCGGGAACGGTGACTTCGGTGACGACCTTGGTGTCGTCGACGGCCGTGGCACGCAGGCCGACCTTGCCGTCGTCGATCAGGAGGATGTCGCCTACGTTGACGTCTCCGGGCAGGCCCTTGTACGTCGTCGAGCACAGTGAAGCGGTGCCCGGAACGTCTTCGATGGTGATGGTGAACTCGTCACCGCGGTTCAGGTAATGCGGTCCGTCCGTGAACCGTCCCAGGCGGATCTTGGGACCCTGGAGATCGGCGAAGATGCCGACGGGCTTGCCGAGTTCCTCGGAGGCCCGGCGCACGTTCTCGTACGTGTTGTTGTGGACCGAATGGTCACCGTGGCTCATGTTCATGCGGGCTACGTCTACACCCGCACGAAGCACGGCTACGGTGTTTTCGTAACTGGCTATGGCAGGACCAAAAGTTGCAACGATCTTTGCGCGTCTCATATTTCCTAGCCTAGTCTCCTGAGTGGCTTTATGCAGTCCGGGACCCTCCTGGACGGCCTGCAGCAAAGGCGCCGGACGAAAGTGTCCGGCGCCTTTGCGCTTGGTTTACTACAGCGGTGCGATTGCCCGGTCGCTGGGAGCGACGGGGGCCGGCAGCCTGGTGGAGCCCTCCAGCCACTTGTCGACGGCGGCAGCGCAGGCGCGGCCCTCGGCGATGGCCCAGACAATGAGTGACTGCCCGCGCCCGGCATCTCCGGCCGCGAACACCCCGGGCGTGGCGGTCATGTAGTAGCCGTCCCGCTTGACGTTGGAGCGTTCGTCGAACTCGGTGTTCACCTGCTCCGCCAGTCCTGCCGGTTCCGGGCCGGTGAAGCCCAGGGAGAGGAAGACGAGGTCAGCCGGGATGATCCGCTCGGTTCCGGCCTTCGGCAGGCGCCTGCCGTCCACGAACTCGGTTTCGGCGACCTTGACGCCGGTAAGCTGCCCGCCCTCCCCCACGAATTCGACGGTGGAGGCGAGGTACGTCCGCTCTCCGCCTTCCTCGTGGGCGCTGGCGACTTCGAAGAGCGTCGGGAACATGGGCCAGGGCTGGTGGGCCGCCCGCTCCGCCGGAGGCTGCTTGCCGATTGCCAGGGTGGTAACGGATGCAGCCTGCTGCCGGTGCGCGGTGCCGATGCAGTCCGCACCGGTGTCACCGCCGCCGAGGATCACTACGTGCTTGCCTTCGGCGCTGATCTGGTTCTTGACCTTCTCGCCTGCAACCGCGCGGTTGGACTGCACCAGGTAGTCCATGGCGAAGTGGACGCCGGAGAGTTCACGGCCGGGAATGGGCAGGTCTCGCGGGACCGTGGCACCGGTGGCGATGATGACGGCGTCGTACCGGCGGCGCAGCTGCTCCCAGGAAATGTCCTTGCCCACCTCGACGCCGGTACGGAACCGGGTGCCTTCGGCGCGCATCTGCTCCAGGCGGCGGTCCACCTGCATCTTTTCCATCTTGAAGTCCGGGATTCCATAGCGGAGAAGCCCGCCAATCTTGTCATCCCGCTCGTAGACGGCAACGGTGTGGCCGGCACGGGTGAGCTGCTGCGCGGCTGCGAGCCCGGCCGGGCCGGAACCAACGACGGCGATCGTCTTGTCCGTCAGCCGTTCCGGGGCGTGCGGTTGGACCCAGTTCTCGTCGAACGCCTGGTCGATGATGGAGACCTCAACCTGCTTGATGGTCACCGGCGGCTGGTTGATGCCCAGCACGCAGGACGCTTCGCACGGCGCCGGGCAGAGCCGGCCGGTGAACTCGGGGAAGTTGTTCGTGGCGTGCAGCCGCTCGATCGCTTCCTGCCCCTTGTCCCGCCACGTGAGGTCGTTCCACTCCGGGATGAGGTTTCCCAGTGGGCAGCCCTGGTGGCAGAACGGGATGCCGCAGTCCATGCAGCGGCCCGCCTGTTCCTGGAGCACGCCCTTTTCCTGGCGTTCATAGACTTCCTTGTAGTCCATGATGCGAACTGAAACGGGCCGGCGGGGCTGTGTTTCGCGCTCCCGTACCTTCAAAAATCCGCGTGGGTCAGCCACCGGTTACCTCCAGAATCTTGGTCCATGCTTCGGCGCCGTCGGGGTCCAACCCCGCCTCGGCCGCGGAAGCACGGGCGTCTAGCACGGCTGCGTAATCCCGCGGCAGTACCTTGGTGATGCGGGAAACCGTGGTCTCGAAGTCCTCCAGCAGGCTGGCCGCCAGGGGGGATCCGGTTTCTTCCGCGTGTTGAACCAGCAGGCCGCGGATGATGTCCGCATCCTCGGCGTCCGGCTGCAGCAGCAGCAGTTCGCCGTTGTCCAGGGCGTCCTTGTTCACCCGTGCCGGGTCCAGGTCCACCACGAAGGCGGTGCCGCCGGACATGCCGGCTCCGAAGTTGCGGCCGGTAGAGCCCAGGATCAGGGTCTGTCCGCCGGTCATGTATTCGCAGCCGTGGTCACCGATGCCTTCCACGACGGCAGTGGCACCGGAGTTGCGGACCATGAACCGTTCGCCCACCTGGCCGCGGAGGAACATCTCGCCGCTGGTGGCACCGTAGCCAATCACGTTGCCGGCAATGACGTTGCGTTCCGCCGGGAAGACGTTGCCGCGGTCCGGACGGACAATGATGCGTCCGCCGGAGAGTCCCTTGCCGACGTAGTCATTGGAGTCGCCGTACAGCCGGAGGGTGATTCCGGCCGGCAGGAAGGCGCCCAGGGACTGGCCGGCCTGTCCCGTGAGGGTGATGTCGATGGTGTCCGTGGCCAGGACGTCCGTGCCGAACGTCCTGGTGACCGTATGACCGAGCATGGTCCCCACGGAACGGTCCGTGTTCACCACGTCCAGTGCGATCCGCACCGGCTGGCGGCTGGACAGTGCGTCGGCGCTCATCTCGATCAGCTTGTTGTCGAAGTGCGCGTCCAGTTCGTGGTTCTGCGGAACCAGGCTGCGCAGCGGCGCACCGGGATCCACTTCGTGGCCGCGCAGGATCGGTTCAAGGTCCAGTCCGTCCGCTTTCCAGTGGTCTACGGCAGCGCGGGTGTCCAGCATTTCGCTGTGCCCGATCGCCTCTTCCAGGCTGCGGAAGCCGAGTTCGGCGAGCAGCTCGCGTACTTCCTCGGCCAGGAACTCGAAGAAGTTGACTACGAACTCCGGCTTGCCGGTGAAGCGGGAACGCAGTTCGGGGTTCTGCGTGGCGACGCCTACGGGGCAGGTGTCCAGGTGGCAGACGCGCATCATGATGCAGCCGGAGACCACCAGCGGCGCGGTGGCAAAGCCGAACTCCTCACCGCCGAGCAGGGCTGCAATGACGACGTCGCGTCCCGTCTTGAGCTGTCCGTCCACCTGAACCACCACGCGGTCGCGCAGTCCGTTGAGCATCAGGGTCTGCTGGGTTTCGGCCAGGCCGAGTTCCCAGGGCGCACCCGCATGCTTCAGCGAGTTCAGCGGCGAAGCGCCGGTGCCGCCGTCGTGGCCGGAGACCAGCACGACGTCGGCCTTGGCCTTGGTCACGCCGGCTGCCACGGTGCCGATCCCGGCCTCGGAGACCAGCTTCACGTGGACCCGTGCGGACGGGTTGGCCCGCTTCAGGTCATAGATGAGCTGGGCGAGGTCCTCGATCGAGTAGATGTCATGGTGCGGCGGCGGTGAGATCAGCCCGACGCCGGGCGTAGAGTGCCGGGTGCTGGCAACCCAAGGGTAGACCTTCTGCGCCATCAGCTGACCGCCTTCGCCGGGCTTGGCGCCCTGGGCCATCTTGATCTGCAGGTCATCCGCGTTGGTCAGGTACAGGCTCGTGACGCCGAAGCGGCCGGACGCAACCTGCTTGATGGCGGAACGGCGCTCGGGGTCGAGCAGCCGGTCCACGTCTTCCCCGCCCTCGCCGGTGTTGGACTTGGCACCCAGCCGGTTCATGGCGATCGCCAGTGTCTCGTGCGCTTCCTTGGAGATGGAGCCGTAGCTCATGGCTCCCGTGGAGAAGCGCTTCACGATGCTGGAGACCGGCTCGACTTCCTCCAGCGGGACCGCCGGCCGTTCGCCGATCCTGAAGTCCAGCAGTCCGCGGAGGGTCATCAGGTTCTTCGCCTGGTCATCCACGCCCTGCGTGTACGCCTTGAAGACGTCGTAGCGGCGCTCCCGGGTGGAGTGCTGCAGGCGGAAAACGGTTTCCGGGTTGAACAGGTGCGGCGGGCCTTCGCGGCGCCACTGGTACTCGCCGCCGTTTTCGAGGCTGCGGTGCGGTTCCTCGATTTCGTCGGCAGGGTAGGCGGAGGTGTGGCGTGCCGCGGCTTCGGCCGCGATCACGTCCAGTCCGACGCCACCAAGCTGGGTCTGGGTGCCGTGGAAGAACTCGTCCACCAGTTCCTGGCCCAGGCCGATGGCTTCGAACGTCTGCGCACCGCAGTAGGAGGCCACGGTGGAGATGCCCATCTTGGACATGATCTTCAGGACGCCCTTGCCCAGGCCCTTGATCAGGTTGGCGACGGCCTGCTCCCGGGTGACGCCCGTGATATCGCCGTTGCGGACCAGTTCCTCGCAGCTTTCCATGGCCAGGTACGGGTTCACGGCGGAGGCGCCGTAGCCGATCAGCACTGCTACGTGGTGGACTTCGCGGACGTCGCCGGCTTCCACGAGCAGGGAGATCTTGGTGCGGTTGGCGCTCTTGAGCAGGTGGTGATGCACTGCTGAAAGCAGCAGAAGGGAAGGGATCGGCGCCCACTGGGCGTTCGAGTCGCGATCGGAGAGCACAATGTACTGCACCCCGCGGTTCACTGCACCGGAGACCTTTTCACAGATCTCGCTGATGCGTGCGCGCAGCTCCGATTCACCGCCGTCGGGCCGGTAAAGCCCGCGGACCTTCAAGGCAACCTTCTCGCCGTCCTCGTTCCTGAGGTTGGCGATCTTGGCGAGCTCGTCATTGTTGATCACCGGGAACTTCAGGGCGATCTGGTGGGTTTTTACCTGGCCCAGGGCCAGCAGGTTGCCGTTCGGCCCAATCGAGCTCTGCAGCGAGGTGACGAGTTCTTCGCGGATGGCATCCAGCGGAGGGTTCGTGACCTGCGCGAAGGACTGCACAAAGTAGTCGAAGAGGAGCCGGGGCCGCTTCGAGAGCACCGCGATGGGAGTATCCGAGCCCATGGCGCCCAGTGGTTCGGCACCGCTGCGGGCCATGGGGCCGAGCAGGATGCGCAGTTCTTCCTGGGTGTAGCCGAAGGTGCGCTGGCGGCGGTTGATGGAAGCCTTGGTGTGCAGCACGTGCTCACGCTCGGGCAGCTCTTCCAGGGAAACCTGGTTCTCCCGGACCCATTCGGCCCAGGGATTGGCGGCGGCGATCTCGGCCTTGATTTCCGAGTCCTCCACCAGGCGCCCTTCGGCGGTATCCACCAGGAACATCTTGCCCGGCGAGACGCGGCCCTTGCGGACCACCCTGGCCGGATCGATGTCCACCACGCCAACCTCGGACGCCAGGACTACCAGGCCGTCCTCGGTGATCCAGTACCGGGCAGGACGCAGGCCGTTGCGGTCCAGCACGGCGCCAACTTGGTCTCCGTCTGTGAAGGAAACGGCCGCCGGACCGTCCCACGGCTCCATGAGCATTGAGTGGTACTGGTAAAAGGCGCGGCGGGCGGGATCCATGGTCGCGTGGTTTTCCCAGGCTTCGGGGATCATCATCATCACCGCGTGGGTGATCGGGCGCCCGGAAAGCATCAGCAGTTCGGCAACCTCATCGAAGGACGCCGAGTCGGACGCACCGGGGGTGCAGATCGGGAACAGTTCCTCGGGTGTGTCCCCCAGCAGCGGACTCTTGAGCTGGGACTGGCGGGCGCGCATCCAGTTGCGGTTGCCCTTGACCGTGTTGATTTCGCCGTTGTGCGCAATGGTGCGGAACGGCTGGGCCAGGGGCCAGGAGGGGAACGTGTTGGTGGAGAAGCGCGAGTGCACAATGCCGAGCTTGGTCTTGAACCGCGGATCGGAGAGGTCCGGGAAGAACGGCTCCAGCTGGGCCGTAGTAACCATGCCCTTGTAGACCATGGTCTTGGAGGACAGGGACGGGAAGTACACACCGAACTTGTTCTGGGACCGCTTCCGCACGCGGAAGGCCCGCGCGTCGAGGTCCGTGCAGTCCCCGTCTTCCGGGGCAAGGAACACCTGGACGAAGTACGGCATGCACGCCCGCGACATGGCGCCCACCAGGTCGGCAACGACGGGCACCTCGCGCCAGCCAAGAACTCTCAGTCCCTCGGACTCGGCAATTGCCTCGACGCCGGCACGGGCTGTTTCCTGCTCGCGGTCTTCGGTGGGGAGGAAGGCCGTGCCAACGGCGTACCCGCCGGGAGCGGGAAGCTCAAAGCCGGCGACGGCGCGGAAGAATTCGTCGGGAACCTGGGTGAGGATGCCGGCTCCGTCGCCGGTGCCTTCGTCAGCGCCTACTGCGCCGCGGTGTTCGAGGTTGCGCAGTGCAGTGAGCGCCGCGTCAACGATGTCATGCCCTGGCTCGCCGCGGAGCGTGGCGATGACGGCCAGGCCGCACGCGTCCTTCTCGTTCTCGGCGCGGTACAGGCCTGAATCTTCCGGGTAGGCCGCGAACCGCTGGAACGGAGACACCACCTGGGCGGCCTGCGGGGACGTTGCGTCAGTCATAGGGTAAGTCCTTCCCCCTGTTGAGCGTTGGGAGGGGACGACGTTGGCCCCACACGGCCGGCATCTACCGTCCGGTGTGTTGGATGATTTTACGGTCGCTTAGATGTGAAAGCCCTGCATGCTGGGATGGGGCCGGCTCACAATCGAAGGGAACCGTCCGGTGTCCTGCCGGGGTTGTCCCCGGCACGGTTACCGCTAGCCGCCACCGCGGTGTGGCATCCGGACCGGCGGCGGGTGGTAACCCGCGCTGCACGGTCCTAGTTGGCTGGGCCCGAGTCTTCGGGCCGCTGAGGCTTGGCTGCCTCATTTTTTGTCTCTGCGACAGTAGCACGCGTGTCATGCGTTTGTGATCCAGAATTCACATTCGGGGAATCTGTTTCGCTCTTGTTATCAACCGCGGAATTGTTACCGCGGCCAGCAGTTTCACTGCCTGCAGGGGTGTGTCCGGGCAGCGTCAGGGACGGTTCGGGCTGCTTGCGGGCCCGCACGCTGAGGTAGGTGAACATGCCGATCGACACCAGGAAGATCAGGATGGAAGTCCAGACGTTCAGGCGCTGCGTGATGCCCAGGATGGTGATCATTTCCGCATCGTCAATGCGCAGCATTTCGATCCAGACTCGCCCGGCGGTGTAGAACGCGGCGTAGAGCCAGAACAGGCGTCCGCCGCGCAGCCTGAAGCGGCGGTCCAGCACCAGCAGCAGGGCGACGCCCGCAAGGTTCCACAGCGATTCATAGAGGAACGTGGGATGGAACAGGGTCCCCGGTGCCGCGCCGTCGGGGAAGTTTGTGTTGTTGGGGTCAATCGCCAGTCCCCACGGCGCGTCTGTGGGACCGCCGAAGAGTTCCTGGTTGAACCAGTTGCCCCAGCGACCCACGGCCTGGGCAAGGAGCACGCCGGGCGCTGCGACATCGGCAAAGGTGGAGAGTTTGATTCCCGCCCGGCGGCAGCCGATCCAGGCGCCGACCGCCCCAAGGGCGATCGCGCCCCAGATTCCCAGGCCGCCCAGCCAGATCTGCGGGATCAGGGCCAGGTTTCCGTTGGGACCAAAGTAGGCGTCAGGCGAGGAGATGACGTGGTACAGCCGCCCGCCGATGATGCCGAACGGTATGGCCCAGATGGCGATGTCCCAGACGGAGTCCGGCGGCAGCCCCCGCCGCTTCCAGCGGACGGACGTCATCCACAGGGCCAGGATGATTCCGGCCAGGATGCACAGCGCGTACGCATGGATGGTCAGCGCCCCCAGTGAGAAGCTGCTGAACTCGGCGGGCGGGCTCGGGATTGCGGCCGGAACCGCCAGGGACATCGGCATGGTCAGTTCTTTCGTGTTCCGGTACTGAGTTCGCGGGTCAGCTCACCGACGGCGGCCGCTCCGCCGTCGCGGAGGGCAGCGACCAGCGCGGTTCCGACGATGACGCCGTCGGCATAGGAGCCGATCTCGCGCACGTGGCCGGCGGTGGAAACGCCAAGGCCCACGCAGACACGTTCGGCGCCTGCGGCGCGGGCGGCACGAACAACTCCTTCCGCGGCGTCGGACACCTGGTTGCGGGTGCCGGTCACGCCCATGATCGA
The DNA here is from genome assembly GCF_051337705.1 of Arthrobacter sp. IK3. Taxonomy (NCBI): domain Bacteria; kingdom Bacillati; phylum Actinomycetota; class Actinomycetes; order Micrococcales; family Micrococcaceae; genus Arthrobacter; species Arthrobacter sp. IK3. Next base: position 240,944 of record NZ_JBPPSW010000005.1, read on the forward strand.
GACGGCGTAGACAAAGCCGCGGCTGGCTTCGACCGTGGCCTTCATGCGGTCAGCAGTGGAGGACGGCGCCACCAGGAACACCCGGTCCAGGCCATAGGTGTCAGACGCTTCGATCCATTCGCCGGCTTCGTCGGGAATGAGGTCCGGCGTGATCAGTCCGGCTCCCCCGGCTTCCGCAAGCCGGCGGGCAAACTCGTCCACACCCATGCGCATGACGGGGTTCCAGTAGGTCATGACCAGCACCGCGGCGTCGGTCTCGGCGGTGATGCCGGCGACGACGTCGAACACTTCCTGGACCCGGAAACCGCCTTCCAGGGCCTGGCTGGTGGCCGCCTGGATGACCGAACCGTCCATGACGGGATCCGAGTACGGAATACCGATTTCAATGAGGTCCGCTCCCCCGCGTGCCAGTTCGATGCCGGCAGCGATGGTCTCCTGGACGGACGGGAAGCCTGCCGGAAGGTAGCCCACCAGGGCGGCGCGGCCGTCGGCGCGTGCCCGGTCGATTGCGGCGGCGGACTTGCTGGCGGTCGAGACGCTCACAGCTGTTCTCCTTCTTTGCCGATTTCGGCTTCAGCTGACTTCTCATCCAGCAGGTTGAACCATTCGGCGGCGGTGGCTACGTCCTTGTCGCCGCGGCCCGAGAGATTGACCAGCACGATCTTCTCCGAAGCGTCGCCGTCCTCGGCGGCCAGCCGCTGGCCCACCTTGATGGCGCCGGCCAGGGCGTGCGATGACTCGATGGCCGGGATGATGCCTTCGGTTCGGCAGAGCAGCTTGAAGGCCTCCATGGCTTCGGAGTCGGTGACCGGTTCGTAGGAAACCCGTCCGATGTCCGCGAGGTAGGCGTGCTCCGGTCCAACGCCGGGATAATCCAGCCCTGCGGAAATCGAATGGGATTCGATGGTCTGGCCGTCTTCGTCCTGCATCAGGTAGGTGCGGGCGCCGTGCAGCACACCGGGGCGGCCCAGGGTGATGGTGGCCGCGTGGCGCGGGGTATCCACACCGTCGCCGCCGGCTTCGAAGCCGTAGATCGCAACGGACGGGTCATCCAGGAAGCCGTGGAAGATGCCGATCGCGTTCGATCCTCCGCCGACGCAGGCGCAGACGGCGTCGGGCAGTTTCCCGGTCTGCTCCAGCATCTGAGCGCGCGCTTCCTCGCCGATGACCTCGTGGAAGTAGCGGACCATGGCGGGGAACGGGTGGGCGCCGGCCGCGGTGCCCAGCAGGTAGTGCGTGGTGGAAACGTTGGCCACCCAGTCGCGCAGGGCTTCGTTGATGGCGTCCTTGAGGGTCTGGGAACCATTGGTCACCGGAATGACCGTGGCGCCCAGCAGTTCCATGCGGGCAACGTTCAGGGCCTGCCGCCGGCAGTCCTCCGCTCCCATGTAGACCACGCATTCGAGGCCCAGCAGGGCAGCTGCCGTGGCGCTGGCCACGCCGTGCTGGCCGGCACCGGTTTCGGCGATGATGCGGGTCTTGCCCATGCGCTTGGCGAGCAGTGCCTGGCCCAGGACGTTGTTGATCTTGTGCGAGCCGGTGTGGTTCAGGTCTTCACGCTTGAGGAAGATGCGCACACCGCCGGCGTGCTCGGCGAAACGCACGGCTTCGGTGAGCAGGGAGGGACGGCCGGAGTAGTTCTTGTTCAGCTCGGCGATCTGGGCGGTGAACTCAGGGTCTGCCTTTGCCTTTTCGAACGTTTCCGTCAGCTCATCCAGGGCTGCGATGAGGGATTCGGGCATCCAGCGGCCGCCGTAGGCACCAAAGTAGGGTCCGGCGGCGTGGCGCAGGGACTCCCCGCCTGCCAGGAAAGAGTCCGTCACCTGCCCGTCCACGGTTTGTTCTGGCGTGCCTGCCGCGGCGGCGGGAGTGCTGTTTTCCGGGATCCCGGTCATGGAGCTGTCCTGTCCTGCTCTAGTCCGTGGGCCGCTGAGGGCGGTTTACGGAAAGTTTGTCGAAAGTAAGTCCTCAGCGTCCGCTGGCCTGCAGCCGGTCGGCGATAGCCCCGGCTCCGGTTTCCATGAACTCCGCGATGGTGGCTGCGGGGTCATTGTGCTTCACGAGCGCTTCGCCCACGAGTACCGCGTTGGCGCCGTGAGCTGCGTAGTGCGCGACGTCGGCTGCGTCCCGTACACCGGATTCCGCCACCACTACCGCACCGGCGGGGATGGATTCGGAAAGCGCGGCGAAGACGGACCGGTCCACGTCGAGGGTCTTCAGGTTGCGGACGTTCACGCCGATGATCCGGGCTCCGGCTGCACCGGCCCGCTGGATTTCCTCGGCCGTGTGCGCCTCGACCAGGGCGTTCATGCCCAGTTCGTGGGTCAGGTCCAGGAAGGAACGCAGGTCCTCGTCATTTAGGGCTGCCACGATGAGCAGCACCAGGTCCGCGCCGTGGGCCCGGGCTTCCCAGATTTGGTAGGGATCCACGGTGAAGTCCTTGCGCAGCACCGGAATGCTGACGGCGGCACGGACGGCGTCGAGGTCCGCCAGGGAACCCTTGAAGCGGCGCGCCTCCGTGAGGACGCTGATGACCGATGCGCCGCCCTGTTCGTAGCGCCGGGCCAGGTCCGCGGGGTCCGCGATGTCGGCGAGGGCACCCTTGGAGGGGCTGGACCGCTTGACCTCGGAGATCACGCGCAGCGAGGCGCGGGGGATGTCGTTGCCGCCCAGGGCAGCATAGGCATCAAGTGCAGGAGCGGCCTGGGCGGCGCGCTCCTGCACCTTTTCCAGCGGCATCTCATGCTGCCGCTGGGCCATGTCCTCGCGGACACCGGCAATGATGTCGTCGAGAACTGACACTTAGTGTCCGCTGTTCTTCAGCTTTGAGCCGCCGACGCCGTAGCCGGCCTTGCGCATAGCAAAGCCTACGATCAGGCCGACCACCATGACGCCGAGGCCGATGTTGAACCAGAGCCAGCTGGCGATGACGAAGCCGATACTGGAAACCAGGGCACCGGCCATCATGATCAGTACGCAGGTCCAGGCGGCCGGGGTGTTGCCGTGGCCGATGGTCTCGTCATGGATGCTGGCGTGTACCTCGGCGTCGTTCTCGGGCTTGGTGTCCTGCTGGTCAACGGCGTTTGTGCTCATGGTAAATCTCCTCGTAAACGGGTCTGGCATCCATTCTGCCATTAGCTGGCAGAAACTCTCGTACTTGTTGCGCCGCGTGCTGTGCGGCCCAGGCTCCGCTCAGCGGAAGTTGGTGGGGTCTTCACCTTTGGTCAGGCGGTCCCAGCTGTCGATCTCGTCGATCGGCGGCTGCGTGGACTTCTCCTTCACGGCAGCGCCGGTGGCCGGCTGTGCTGCGTAGCGTCGGGAGACAGCCCAGGTCCTGGCGGCGACTGCCAGCCACACGGCCGCCAGCGCGATGAGCACACCGGCTGCCGCGGCCAGGTACGGCATGGCAGTGAGCGTGATGTCAGCGCCTGCACTGTTGCTCACGCCGATGGCCTTGCCCACGGCTCCGGCGGCGCCCTGGGCGGGGTCCGCAATCACGGAGACGCTGGCCGCAGTGATGCCGACGCCGGCAATCAGCAGCACGGCGGCGATGACCCAGCGGGCCACCTTCCCGGCGATGGAGGCTGCCAGTGCTGCGGCCAGCGCGACGACGGCAAAGGCGGTGACGGCGGTGGCCGCGTCGCTGCCGCTGACGGCAATGTCAGGAGTTTCCACGGCGGCCTGCGGGAGGACGACGTCAAGCCACGTCTGGGTGGTGGTGCCGAACGCCGCCGCGCCCAGCAGGACAGTGCCCAGAACCATCGTGGACTTGCGCCGCCAGCGCGGGGCGGCGGCCGGTTTGGTGCTCACTTCAGTTGTCCTGTCTGTTGAAGATCTGCCTGGCGACCGTGGGAGTCACCGGCTCCAGTCCCCCGGCGATCAGCGCGGCGCGCAGCGGTGCTGCGGCCTTGTTGACCGTTTCCTGCGCCTCGGCCTCGAGGTCCGAGTCCGCGACGATTCCACCGCCGGCCTGCACATAGGCCTTCCCGTCGCGCAGCAGCGCGGAGCGGATGGCGATGGCCATGTCCATGTCCCCGGCGAAGTCCAGGTAGCCCACCACGCCGCCGTAGATGCCGCGCCGGTGGGGTTCAAGCTCGTCCAGCAGGCGCAGTGCGCGTGGCTTCGGCGCCCCGGAGAGCGTGCCGGCCGGGAAGGTGGCGGAGAGCACGTCATAGGCGGAGTGCTGCGGCGAGAGCTCGCCGACCACCGTGGACACCAGATGCATGATGTGGCTGAAACGCTCCACTTCCATGAACTGGGTGACGTCCACGCTGCCCGGGCGGCAGACCTTGGAGAGGTCGTTGCGGGCCAGGTCCACGAGCATCAGGTGTTCGGCCCGTTCCTTCTCGTCGGCCAGCAGTTCCTCAGCCAGCGCGCGGTCCAGTTCCTGCGTTTTTCCGCGCGGCCGGGATCCGGCAATGGGGTGCGTGATGACTTCGCTGCCGGTCACGGTCACCAGTGCCTCGGGCGAGGAGCCGACGACGGCGAACGGGTTGCCCCGGGAGTCCTCGAAGTTGAACAGGTACATGTACGGGCTGGGGTTGGTGTTGCGCAGCACCCGGTACACATCCAGGGCCTCGGCCCGGCAGTCCATTTCAAACCGCCGGGAGATGACCACCTGGAACACCTCCCCGTCCACGATGGCTTCCTTGCCGCGTTCAACCGCCTGCAGGTATTCGGGCTTGGGCCAGGATTCCTTGACCCCGGCAGTCAGCGCACTGACGTCCACCGTGCCGCCGTCGAGCACCGTGACGGCCTGGGGCGAGTGCGCTGCGAGGCGGTCCAGCATGCTGTGCAGCCGCGCGACGGCGTCCTGCCAGGCATCGTCCACACGTTCGTCGGAACCGTCGAAGTTGATGGCGTTGGCCACCAGCAGCACCGTGCCGTCCGAGTTGTCGTGGATGGCCATGTCCGAGACCAGGTTCATGGCGATTTCCGGCAGGTCCAGGTCATCCACGGGCGGCGACGTCAGCTTCTCCCAGTGGCGTACCGATTCCCAGCCGACAAAACCGACCAGGCCGGAGGTAAACGGCGGCAGGCCTTCGAACCGGTCGGTGGCCAGCAGCTGCAGGGTCGCGGCCATCGCCTCGACCGGGTTCCCGTCCACGGGCACGCCGGCGGGCGGCTCGCCCAGCCAGCAGGCGGCACCGTCACGGGTGGTCAGGGTGGCACGGGAACGGGCACCGATAAAGGAGTAGCGGGACCAGACACCTCCGGTGGCGGCGGACTCCATCAGGAAGGTGCCGGGCTCACCGCCCGTGAGCTTCCGGTAGATGCCAATGGGCGTGTGCGCATCGGCCAGCACTTTCAGCCGGACCGGGACAACGCGCCGGTCAGCGGCCAGCGCCCGGAATTCCTCCAGGGTGGGAGAGATAACACCTAGATCCTGCATGTATCGGGCTTTCGGTTTTGAAGGGAAGTTTTAGGAAGAGACCGGAAGGCCGCGGCCTTCGAAGCAGGTCCTGGTGCCGGTGTGGCAGGCAGCACCCACCTGGTCCACGCGCACCAGAAGCGCGTCGCCGTCGCAGTCCACTGCCACGGACTTCACGTGCTGCACGTGGCCGGACGTGTCGCCCTTGCGCCAGTACTCCTGCCGGGAACGGGACCAGAAGGTCACCCGGCCGCTGGTCAGCGTGCGGTGCAGTGCTTCGTCGTCCATCCAGCCGAGCATCAACACCTCCGAAGTGTCATGCTGCTGGATGATCGCAGCAACCAGCCCGGCGTCGTCGCGCTTGAGCAGTGCAGCCACGGCGGGGTCCAGTTCGGAGTCCGGGCGGGGGGTCTGGGGGGTGGTGTCTGTTGCCATCGCTACGATTCTAGTGGCTTTGGCCGCACCGGAGCCGAATGGCCGCGTTTGGCGGGCAATGCAGGGTGTTCCATGCTAGTTTCAGCAGTGATGCAATTCGTAGAACCCTCACGTGAAGTCTTGGCCGAAACACTGCTCGCGGCCGGTCCCCACGCGCCCACGCTCTGCGAGGGGTGGGAGACCCGGCATCTTGCTGCGCACCTTTACCTGCGCGAACACCGGCCCGCCTCTGCACTCGGATTTTTCGTGAAGCCGTTCGCCGGCAAGACGGCAAAGGCCATGGATACCCTCGCGGCGAAGGCTTCCACTTCCGAGGGCTACGCCAAGCTGGTCAAGTCCTTCCGGTCCGGCCCGCCGCTGCTCTCCCCCATGCAGCTCAAGTCCGTGGACAACAGCGCGAACCTCGTGGAGTACTTCGTTCACACGGAGGACATCCGCCGGGCCGGCGACCGCTGGGCGCCGCGTGCCCTGGACTCGGAATACTCCGAAGCGCTGTGGTCTGAACTGCTCAAGCGTGCTGCCCTGCTCTACCGCGGCGTCGACGTCGGCATTGTCCTGGTCCGCCCGGACGGGCCGCGGCACGTGGCCAAGCGGGCCGCTGTTTCCGTGGCGATCGTCGGCGAACCGTGTGAGCTCCTGCTGCACGCCCACGGACGCACGCAGCAGGCGCTGGTGATGTTCGAGGGCCAGCCCGACGCCGTCGCGCTCCTCGAGAGCGCCGAGATTGGCCTGTAGGCGGTTCCGAAAAGCACCTCATTCAACGAAAACAGGGCCCGGCAGAGTTGCCGGGCCCTGTTTCCTTACGCCTTGTTACCGGACGGGATAGCCCGCGTCGGAAATGGCCTTCTTGACGTCGGCAATGGCGTTGTCCGGGCCGAAGTGGAAGATGGACGCCGCCAGGACCGCATCCGCACCGGCTTCGATTGCCGGCGGGAAGTGCTCCGGCACTCCGGCACCGCCGGAGGCGATCAGCGGCACCTGCACGGCAGCGCGGACGGCCCGGATCATTTCCAGGTCGAATCCGTCGCGGGTCCCATCAGCGTCGATTGAGTTCAGCAGGATCTCCCCCACACCGCGGTCGGCGGCCTCCTTGGCCCAGGCAACGGCGTCAATCCCGGTGCCCTTGCGCCCGCCGTGGGTGGTGATTTCGAATCCCGACGGCGTTGAACCGTCATGCGTGCGGCGTGCGTCCACGGACAGGACCAGAACCTGCGAGCCGAAGTGCCGGGTGATCTCGTCAATGACGTCCGGCCGGGCGACGGCCGCGGAGTTGATCGAGGCCTTGTCCGCGCCGAAGCGCAGCAGCCGGTCCACGTCCTCAACGGTGCGGACACCGCCGCCCACGGTCAGCGGAATGAAGACTTCCTCGGCGGTGCGGGAGACGACGTCGAACACCGTATCGCGGGCACCGGAAGACGCGGTGACATCGAGGAACGTCAGTTCGTCCGCCCCTGCCCGGTCATAGCGGTGCGCCAGCTCAACCGGGTCGCCGGCGTCGCGCAGGCCCTCGAAGTTGATTCCCTTGACCACGCGGCCGGCGTCGACGTCGAGGCAGGGAATAACACGGATGGCAACACTCATGACTGCGCTCCCCTAGATCCGGCAGGCGTGGATGGTGCTGACCAGGATGGCGCGGGCGCCCAGGTCGTACAGCTCGTCCATGATGCGGTTGGTGTCCGACTTCTTGATCATGGAGCGCACGGCAACCCAGTCCGAGTCCCGCAGCGGGGAGACGGTCGGCGATTCGAGGCCCGGCGTCAGGGCTGCGGCTTCCTCCACCAGTTCCTTGCGGACGTCGTAGTCCATCATCACGTACTGGCGTGCCACCAGGACGCCCTTGAGACGGCGCTTGAGCACGTCGAGTCCGGCAGGGCTGGCACCCCTGCGGCCAATCAGCACGGCCTCGGACTTGAGGATCGGCTCACCGAAGATTTCCATGCCCGCTGCACGCAGCGTGGTTCCGGTCTCAACGACGTCGGCGATCGCGTCCGCAACGCCCAGGCGCACGGAGGATTCGACGGCGCCGTCCAGGCGGACCACCGAGGCATCCACGCCGCGTTCGGCAAGGTAGTCCCGCAGCAGTCCGTCGTAGCTGGTGGCTACACGTTTGCCGTTGAGCTCTTCCAGGGATGCGAACTCCCCTACCGGTCCGGCAAAGCGGAACGTGGAAGCACCGAAGCCCAGGCTCATCAGCTCTTCGGCCTCTACCTGGGCGTCCAGGAAGAGGTCGCGTCCGGTGAGTCCGACGTCGAGCGTTCCGGAGCCGACGTACACGGCGATGTCCCGGGGACGGAGGAAGAAGAATTCGATGTCATTGTCGGGATCGACCATCACCAGTTCGCGGCTGTCACGGCGCTGGCGGTATCCGGCCTCGGAGAGCATCGCGGAGGCGGATTCGGAAAGGGCGCCCTTGTTGGGCACGGCTACACGGAGCATGTTCTTTGGTTCTTTCGCTGGAAGTCAGAGAGAAACTGGGCCTGCCGGCGGGCCACACACTGTTTGAGGGGTGCTCAAAAGGCAGCGCGTGGCTAGAGATGCTTGTAGATGTCCTGCAGGGTGAGGCCTTTGGCCAGCATCAGGACCTGCAGGTGGTAGAGCAGCTGGGAGATTTCCTCCGCAGCGGCTTCATCAGATTCGTACTCGGCAGCCATCCAGACTTCTGCGGCCTCTTCGACTACCTTCTTGCCAATGCCGTGGACGCCGGACTCGAGTTCGGCGACGGTGCGTGACCCGGCAGGCCGGGCAGCCGCCTTCTCACTGAGTTCGGCAAATAGCTCTTCGAAGGTTTTCACAGATCAAGGGTACGCTCTGCGTCACAATCTGCCCCACTCCGGCCCGCGTGTGTGACGAACGCCGCTTCCCGCGGGCACGGCCTCGGGAGCTATCCTTCCGCCGGCCCCTTCGCGTCCTTGTCCTCTCCGGCTTCCCTGGCGTCCAGGATTTGGTCCATTCCCAGGGATGCCAGGGCCGCGATCGCCGCCATGACGTACCGCGGACGGGTTGCACCGCGCCTGCGCAGCCAGGTCTCCATGCGCTCATCCACGAGCAGGCTCAGCGCCAGGAACGCGCTGGATATGATGCCCACTGCCGCGGCGAAAGCGGTTAGCGTGAACGTCATTTTCCGGGCGGAACCCTTGTTTGTGCGCACGTAGGAAGGAGCAGCAGCGGAATCTGGAGGGGTAACCAGATCCACCCTTCCGGCGGCTGCCAGCTCGCGTCCCTGCCGGGCTCCCCGCAGCACCGCTGCGGCCGTGATGAGGCCGGTGGCCGCGCCGGGAACCAGGACATAGGCGCGGCGCACAGCGGGTGACCAGCCGGCCGGACTTTTCAGGGTGAGTGCACCGGACAGGGCGGCCAGCGTGAGCGAAAGCGGAAGATTCTTCATGGCCATCACGGTACAGGCAGGCAGGGACGAACCACCTTCGGTCCAGGTCTCCCGGGTGGAATGATGGGAGCAGAAGCCATCCAGTCCTGAAAGGGCGAACCATATGGCGGACACTGCACCGTCCCCCGCCGGCAGCCGCACCCGCGTGCTCGTTGTCGCCATCCTCGCCTCCTTCGTGGCGTTCCTCGACGGCAGCATCGTCACGGTGGCGCTGCCTGCCATCGGGGAGGACCTCGGCGGCGGGCTTGCCACCCAGCAGTGGACGGTCAACGCCTATCTGCTCACGCTGGGCGCTCTGATCCTGCTGGCCGGTTCGCTCTCGGACTCCTTCGGCCGGCTCCGCGTGCTCACCTGGGGACTGATCGGCTTTGGTGCGGCGTCGATCGCGTGCGCCCTCGCGTGGGATCCGTGGATCCTCGTCATCGCACGCGCAGTTCAGGGCATGGCGGCCGCCCTGCTGGTACCCAGCAGCCTGGCGCTGATTACGACGGCGTACGGCGGGCCGGCGCGCGCCCGCGCCATCGGTACGTGGACGGCGTGGACCGGGACCGCCGCCATCATCGGCCCGCTGCTGGGCGGGATCCTCGTTGACTGGGCTACCTGGCGGCTGATCTTCGCCGTCAATGTCCTCCCCGTAGCCCTGACCCTGCTGCTGATGGTGGGCCTGCAGGACAGCCCGCGGCGGCGGACCGCGCTGGACCTGCCCGGTGCCCTGCTCGCGGTGACCGGGCTGGGCGGCTCCGTCTACGCGCTGATCGAGCAGGACCGACTGGGCTGGGGCAACCCGGCGGTGTTCCTGCCGCTCGCCTTCGGTTTGGCTGCGCTGGCCCTGTTTGTCCTCCGTGAGGCACGCACCAGTGCACCCATGATGCCGCTCGGCCTCTTTTATGCCCGCAACTTCCGCTACGGCAACCTGGTGACCGCTGCAGCGTACGGTGCACTGTCCCTCGGCACCTTCGCGCTCACTGTCTTCGTGCAGGAAGGCGCAGGATTCAGCGCACTTGAAGCCGGCCTGATTTCGCTTCCGGTACCGCTGGCGATGCTCGCGTTCTCTACCTACTTCGGAAATCTCGCAGGCCGGTACGGGCCGCGGATCTTCATGACAGCTGGACCGCTCATTATGGGCGCCGGGTTCCTGCTCATGCTGGCCGTCTCCCCGCCGCTGAACTTCCTCACCCAGCTGCTCCCCGGCCTGCTGCTGTTCAGCCTGGGACTGGCGGTCATGGTCGCACCGCTGACCGCCGCGGTGCTGGGTGCGCTGGACGAGACTGACGCCGGCATCGGGTCCGCGGTGAACAACGCCGTCAGCCGGGTGGCGGGTTTGGTGACTGTTGCGCTGCTTGGGACTATTTCCGGCGGGTCCCTCGACTATTCCGGCTTCCGGCAGACGGCACTGGCAACGGCGGCTCTGTTCCTGGTCGCAGGGCTTATCGCCTTCCTTGGGATTCGGACGCCCGAACGGGACAACAGCCCGGCCTAGCGGCGCACGGCGCGTCCGCTGACACAGTGCGCACCGAGTGCAAGGATCATCTTGTGCGGGAATAGCGTCCCGCACTGATATTCGGCCGGCCAGGCCCACCCTCCGCGACAGGACAGCGATACCCTTGACCGTCACCCTCCGCAACGTCCGCCCCTGGGGCGGCAAACCCGCCAACGTCACATTGGACGGCGGGGTGATCACGGCCCTCGAACCTGCGCGTCCGCAAGCTACCGGCACCACGGGCACCGGAAGTCCCGCGGAGGAAATCGACGGTGCCGGACGCATCCTGCTTCCCTCCTTCTCGGACGTCCATGTGCATCTGGACTCCACGCGCATCGGCCTGCCGATGCGTCCGCACACCGGGGCACCGGGCGTGTGGGGAATGATGCTGAACGACCGCAAAAACTGGCGCAGCGCCGAATCCTCGGTGGCGGACCGTGCCACCACCTGCCTGGGTGCGATGATTGCCCGGGGAACCACCCGGGTCCGCACGTTTGCGCAGGTGGACGTCGACGCCGGCCTGGAACGCTTCGAAGGCGTCCTCGCAGCTCGGGACGCCCACCGGAACCGCGCCGACGTCAAGGTCATCGCGTTCCCCCAGGCGGGACTGCTCCGCGAAGCCGGCAGCGCCGAGGTCCTCGAGGAAGCCCTCAAGCTGGGGGCCGACGTCGTAGGCGGCATTGACCCCTGCTCCCTGGATCGTGATCCCGTCCGGCATCTGGACATCGTGTTTGGCCTTGCCGAGAAGTACGCCGTTCCGGTGGACATCCATCTGCATGAGCCGGACCAGCTTGGCCTGTTCAGCGCCCAGCTGATTGTGGAACGCACCAAGGCACTCGGCATGCAGGGCCTGGTGACGATTTCGCACGGCTACGGACTGGCCGACCTCCCTGCCGGCCAGCTGCAGGAACTCATCGACCAGTTCGCGGCCCTTGACATCTCCATGGCCACTATCGCTCCCGCCGGGCAGCCGCTGCCGCTGCAGCAGCTCGCGGCAGCCGGAGTCCGCGTGGGACTGGGACAGGACGGCCAGCGGGACTACTGGTCCCCCTACGGCAACGCTGACATGCTGGACCGGACGTGGCAGCTGGCGTTCACCAGCCGGTTCCGCGCCGATGAGCTCATAGAGCACTGTGCCGCCGTCGCCAGCATTGGCGGCGCCAGCGTCCTCGACCCGCAATCGCGCAGGTTGTCATCCGTTGCCGACCGCCCGGGGCTCAGTGTGGGGGACCCGGCTGAACTCGTGCTGGTCGAAGGGGACACGGTGACCGGAGCGGTCATGGACAGGCTGCCCGGCCGCACCGTCATCCACCGGGGGCGGGTAGTTGCGGACGGTCTGGAACTGGTCTGACCAGCGCCGGCACCCGCCTCGAGTCCTAGACCCCGGCCCCACGCAGCGCGTCCACGGTATTCACCGCAGCGGCAAAGGCCTCATAACCCTTGTCCTCCGAGGAGCCGTCAAGTCCGGCACGGTCCAGCGCCTGTTCCTCGGTGTCACAGGTCAGCACCCCGAATCCAACCGGCGTTCCGGTCCGGACACTCACCTCGGTCAAGCCCTGGGTCGCCGAGGAGCACACGTAGTCGAAGTGCGGGGTTCCGCCGCGGATAACGACGCCGAGGGCCACCACGGCGTCGAAGTGCGGTGCCAGCCGCGCGGCAGCCACGGACAGCTCGTAGGTGCCCGGGACCCGGATCAGTGTGGGGCCAAGCCCGGCGTCGGACGCCGCGCGCAGGGAGCCTGCAATCAGGCCGTTCATCACTTCGGTGTGCCAGCTGGCGGCAACGATTGCCACCTTGATAGCCAGTCCCTTGGCCTTGATGCTGCTGACGTCATTATCGGGGGCGCCGTGTCCGCTCATGTCTGTTTTCCTTTGCTGGAAGTGGTTAACCCTGCTGCACGGGACGTGCCCGCAGCAGGTTCAGGTGGTGGTTCATGCGGTCCCGCTTGGTCTGCAGGTACCGTTCGTTTTCGGCTCGGACCGGCACCTCGGAGGGCACCATCGCCTCCACGGTGACGCCATGGACTTCGAGCCGTTTCCGCTTAGCCGGGTTATTGCTCAGGAGCCGGATGCGGTCCAGGCCCATCGCCAGCAGGATTTCCGCCGCTGCCTGGTAATCGCGGGCGTCCACCGGCAGGCCCAGCTGCTCGTTTGCTTCCACGGTGTCCGCACCGGCTTCCTGCAGTGCATACGCCCGCAGTTTGTTGGCCAGGCCGATTCCCCGGCCCTCGTGGCCGCGCAGGTACAGCACGGTGCCGCCGTGCAGGCTTACCAGTCCCAGGGCCTGTTCAAGCTGTTCCCCGCAATCGCAGCGGTAGGAGGCAAAGACGTCCCCGGTCAGGCACTCCGAGTGCAGCCGCACCAGGGGGCTGCCGGCGTCGGGCGCCGTCCCCCGGGCGGAGACTGCCAGATGTTCCGCTCCGGTCCGTGGATCCGTCCAGACCTGGGCGGTAAAGTCTCCGAACGCGGTGGGCAGCTGGACGACGGGTCCGGGCACCACAACTGCGCTGTCCTTCATCGCTCTCCTCCTGCTGACACGGGCACGGCGGCCAGATACGCCGCCAGGTCCTCGATGGAAACCAGCGGCAGGCCGTGCTCATCCGCGAATTTCCGCAGTGCCGGCAGGCGCATCATTGATCCGTCGTCGTGGACCAGTTCGGCAATCACTCCCACGGGCGTGCAGCCGGCGAGCCGGGCCAGTTCGACGGCGGCTTCCGTGTGTCCGCGGCGGGCACGGATCCCGCCGTCGTGGGACCGCAGCGGAAAGATGTGTCCGGGACGGTTCAGTCCGGACGCTGCGGACGCCGGATCCGCCAGGACCCGCGAGGTCAGCGCGCGGTCCGCGGCGCTGATCCCGGTGCTGGTACCTTCCGCGGCGTCGCAGGAAACCGTATACGCGGTGCCCTTAACGTCCTGGTTCACCGCTGTCATGGGCGGCAGGTCCAGCCGGTCCGCCCAGTCCCCCGGCATCGGAACACAGATGACGCCGGAGGTGTACCGCACGGTGAAGCCCATCAGCTCGGCTGTGGCGTGCTGGGCCGCGAAAATGATGTCCCCTTCGTTTTCGCGGTCCTCATCATCCACCACCACGACGGCGCCGCCCGCCGCCACGGCGCGCGCTGCGGCGGCGATGCTGTCCAGCCGGATACTCATGGCTGCACCATCCCTTCAGCGGCCGGGGCGGAAGCGGGCTGCGAGGCAAAAGCCAGCAAGCGCTCTGCGTACTTCGCGAGCACATCAACCTCCAGGTTCACCGGGGATCCGGGTTCCAGCGCTCCGAGACCGGTCTCAGCCAGGGTGGTGGGAATGAGTCCGACTTCGAACCAGGGAGCCGGGTCCTGCGGCGCGCTCACGGCGGTGACAGTAAGCGAGACGCCGTCGACGGCGATCGAGCCCTTCTCGGCGATGTAGCGGGCCAGCTGCGGCGGCACGCCGAACCGGAGCCGGTCCCAGCTGCCCAGGTCCTCGCGTTCCAGCAGCGTTCCCACCCCGTCCACATGCCCCTGCACCACGTGTCCGTCCAGTCTTCCGCCGGCTGGAACACAGCGTTCAAGGTTCACCTTGCGTCCGGGCTCGAGCGCTCCCGTGGTGGTGCGGTCCAGGGTTTCGCCCATGACATCCAGCAGGATCCGTGCACCGTCCAGCGCGGTGGCCGTGAGGCAGACACCGTTAACGGCGATTGAACCGCCCGGTTCCAGCCCGGCGGACGTCCCCGGGGCCTCAATGACCAGTACCTTACCGGCGCCGGTGGTATCGGTTTCCAGGGAAACTACGCTGCCCTGTTCAGCAACAATTCCGGTAAACACGTTCTAGTCCTTTGGTTCGTTCACGAAGTCTGGCAGTGGTTCAAGATGCAGCCGGAGGTCCGGTCCCACGGGAACGGCAGCCCCGCCGCCGGCGGAATCCCAGCGCCAGCGCTGGATGTGCGCCATGGATGCGATGCCCAGACCGGCAAATGCCGTTGTGCCCGCGCCCAGCAGCGCAGGGGCGGTGTAGGCCAGCAGCTCATCGGCGAGTCCGGCACGCAGGAACGCTCCGGCCACGGTTCCGCCGCCCTCCACCATCAGGTGGCGCACGCCGCGCCCATACAGTTCAGCCAGGACGACAGCCGGATCATGCGTTGGGATCTGCACGAACCGCCCGTCCGTCCCCCGGACCCGCGCCCCGCTGGAAACCGGAGTACGTCCCATGACCACGCGCAGCGGCTGTTTCTCCGTCCGGCTGCCGTCCGGGTTGCGGGCGGTGAGCTGCGGGTCATCTGCGCGGATGGTCCCGGTTCCCGCCACAATGGCGTCCACCCGCAGGCGAAGTCCCTGGGCGTCGGAGCGCGCCTCGGCTGACGTTATCCACTGGCTGGTCCCGTCCGCAGCGGCCGTCCTGCCGTCCAGCGTCTGCGCGGTTTTGACGGTCACGAACGGACGGTGCGCTGCAGCGGCTGCCGCCCACCGGTGGTTCAGCTCCCGGGACTCGTCCCCACGCAGCCCGCCTTCAACGTCCACCCCGCCGGCGGCAAGCGTGGCTGCTCCCCCGGCGGCGGCGTCGTTAGTATCCGCCGCGGCGTAGGCCACCCGGGCAATCCCGGAGCGGAGGATGGCCTGTGAACACGGCCCGGTGCGGCCGGTGTGGTTGCACGGTTCAAGGGTGGCAACCATGGTGGCGCCGCGCACGTCCGCCCCTGCCGCTGCCGCAGACGCCAGCGCGGCGGCCTCGGCGTGCGGTGTTCCGGCGCCCCGGTGGTATCCGGTGGCCAGGACCTCCCCGGATGGGGCTAGGATGACCGCACCCACCAGCGGGTTCGCCCCGCGCACACCCCTGCGGGCGAGCTGGAGGGCCTGCGTCATGGCCGCCGTTTCCGCCTCGGAGAAGGCCATGGCTACCGCACCGTGGGATCCGGCATTGAAACCTGCACCTGGGGCTTCTCGTTCGCCTTGGCGCGCCACCAGACAAAGAAGCCGATTAGGGTGAAAATGCCGTAGAAGAGATACATGAACGCCGTCGCGTAGTAGCCGGCGCTGAA
This sequence comes from Arthrobacter sp. IK3, assembly GCF_051337705.1. Lineage (NCBI taxonomy): Bacteria > Bacillati > Actinomycetota > Actinomycetes > Micrococcales > Micrococcaceae > Arthrobacter > Arthrobacter sp. IK3. Next base: position 256,631 of record NZ_JBPPSW010000005.1, read on the forward strand.
GAGCAATGGCACGCCGACGATGTCCACGGCCACCCAGATGAGCCAGAACTCCACCCAGCCCTTGGCCATCCCGTAGGTGGCCAACAGGGAACCGACGAAGGTCCAGGCATCTGCCCAGACCGGTTCGTAGGATCCGAGCATGCCGAACACCGGGGTGAGCGCGGCCGTGCCCAGGACCAGTCCGGCCACCAGGCCGATGCGCGCCTTGCCCGAGGCCCACTGCGGTGTGACAGCGTCAGCGCCGGAGCTCCGGCTGGCCTGCCAGCGGCGCCAGCCGTAAATGGCGACGGCGATGAACATCACCTGGCGGCCGGCCTGACCGAGCAGGTTGGCCGTGCTCGCGTCACCGAAAATGGACCCCAGGAAGACGGTCAGCAGCAGAACGTTGCCGGCAATGCCCACCGGCCAGGCCCAGATTTTCCGGCGCATGCCGCCGAGGGCGCTGAGGAGCCCGAAGATGTTTCCAAGAAGTTCGCGCACCAGCAGGGAAGAGCTCCCCACGGGGATCTGCGCGTCAAAGAGCCACCGCAAAAAATCCAATGTCGTTCCTTATCCCGTAGCGGCGGCTCCGGGGGTACGACAGTGCGGTGCATCGACTCCACCGGGTACCCGAAAGGGCACCGCGGCGCGTCGGCGCAACAAACTGTACGTGCTTCTCCCATCCAGACTTTAACTGTCGGTACCGGAATTTCACCGGTTCAACCGTCCGTCCTCCTGAGGGATCCCAGCTGGACGTGCGGGTCGCGGACTATAACCGCCGGTTCGGAATTACACCGACCCCGGAGCACGTTTGTTAATTCATTCTTGCACAGGTGGTTTGGTCGGGTTCAAGTTTTACGCCCCGGGCGTCATGCCCGGACCTCCGGTGTCACACCGCCTGGCATCAGGCAACCCGCAGGTCGATCTCCCCCGGCGCTTCGCCGCCGGCGCCAAACACAAGCTGCCGGTTGGCCACCTTGTCCGTGAAGAAACGGTCGTGGCTGACCACTACCACTGCTCCCGGAAAATGCAGCAGCGCCTGCTCCATCACCTGGGTGCTGGAAAGGTCCAGGTGGTTGGTCGGTTCATCCAACAGCAGCACCGAGGCGCCGGAGAGCAGGCACTGCGCCATTGCCACCCGGGCCTTCTGACCGCCGGAGAGGTTTCCGATCTTCTGCTTGAGGTCCGCTTCGGAAAACTGGAACATCGCCAGGAACCGGTTCACTGACTTCTTCGTCGCTTTCAACGCCAGGCTGTCCGGCATTGCGTTGACAGCGTGCGTAACCGTGTCGGCGTCGTCCAGTTCCGCCAGGACCTGGTTGTAGGAGACCATCCGGGCTCCGTGCGCCCAGGTGACCTTGCCGGCGTCGGGCGTTTCTTCCCCGGTGAGCACGCGCAGGAGGGTGGTCTTGCCGCTGCCGTTTGCGCCGAGGACCACCAGCCGGTCACCGCGCTGGATCTCGAAGGAGACGCCGCTGAACAGGGTCCGGTCCCCGTAGGACTTGGACACGTCCTGCACACGGCACAGGTTGTCCTTCACATGCAGTCCTGAATAGATCTCGGTGATGATCTGGTCCACCGGCCGCGGTGCACGTGACTTCTTGATCTTCGCGAGTTTCGCGCCGAGGGTCCGGCCGCCGGCCTTCGCTGCTTCCCGCCGGTCTGCAATGCCCTCTGCTTCGAAGGCGAGCAGCTCCGACTCGTGTACGAATTGGGAGGCCAGCGTCTTGAGCCGGAACTGCTTCTGGATGACGTATTCGGCGAAGTTCCCCGGGTATTCGTGCAGGTGGTAGTTCTCCACCTCGATGATCCGGGTCACCACGGCATCCAGGAACGCGCGGTCATGGGACACCACGACGGCGGCGCCGCGGAAGTCGCGGAACCAGCCTTCCAGCCACTGGACGCCGTCAACGTCGAGGTAGTTGGTGGGTTCGTCCAGCAGCAGCACGTCCGGTGCCTGCAGCAGGATCCTGGCCAGGGCGGCACGGTTCCGCCAGCCGCCGGAGAGCGCGTCGATGGGGCAGGTGCGGTGCGCTTCGCTGAAACCCAGGGTGGTTAGGGCAGCGTCGATGCGGCGGGGATAGTCCCACCCGTCCCGGTGGTCCATGTCCTCGAACAGCTCGGCCTGGCGCCGGATGAGCTTGTCCATGGTTTTCTCATCCGGGTCGGCGCCCAGCGCGGCATCGATCGAGGCAAGTTCCGCTTCGATCGCCTGAATCTCCGTGAACAGGCCGTTCAGGACTTCGGTGACCGTGGATTCCCCGGCGAGCTCCGAGAACTGCGAGAAGTAGCCAATTCTCAAGCCGTCGTCCACGTTGACCGTGCCCGAGTCGGGTTCGATCTGCTGCAGGATCAACTTGAGCAGGGTGGACTTGCCGGAACCGTTCCTGCCGATCAGGCCTACCCTGTCCTTGGGCTCCAGCCGGAAGAAGACCTCCCGCAGGATCTGGTTCTTCTCGAAACCAACGTTGACGTCCTGCAGCCTGATCAGGCTCATTCGTGGGGTCCTCTCGGGATGGAAGCAAGCCACTCATCTTATCGGTCCGGCGGTTACCCCTGTTCCCGCATGCCCGCGCCGACGCATACTGAAGGCGTTTGCAGGCCGCCCACAGGTGCAGGAGGTGCCCCGCAATGGCGCAGGCAACAACGCTGGTTTCCGGACTGGGCATGGGAGAGTCCGCCCGCTGGCACGCCGGGGAGTTCTACTTCGCCGACTGGACCGCCGGCACCATATCAGCGCTCGACGCCGCCGGGAATGTCCGCCGCGTGGCCGGGGTGCCGTCCTTTCCCATCACTTTCGACTGGCTGCCGGACGGCCGGATGACGGTGGTTTCAGGGTCCGACGGCGCGGTGCTGGTGGAGGTTCCGCACGCCGGCCTGGTTCCCATGGCCAGCCTGCGAGGCCTCTCCCCGCACCCCTGGAATGAGATAGCCGTGCACCCTTCCGGGAATGTCTACGTCAATGGAATCGGCCAGGACTACGCGGGGGAACCGCAGGAGAACGGTCTGATCGCCTTGATCCGTCCCGACGGAACCATCCAGTCCGTGGCAGGCAACCTGGCGTTCCCCAACGGCATGCTGGTCTCTGCCGACGGTAGGTCGCTGGTGGTGGCCGAATCCAACGCCGGAAGGCTGACATCCTTCGGGATCCGGCCGGACGGAACGCTCGGCCCACCCCAGCCGTGGGCCGCGGTGGCGGGCAGCGCTCCGGACGGCATCAGCTGGGACGGCAGCGGCGGCATCTGGTTCGCCGAGGTTCCCGGTGAGCGCTGCGTACGGGTCCAGGAGGGCGGCGAGGTCCTGCAGACCGTGCAGCTGGAGGACGGATGCTTCTCCTGCGCCGCAGGCGGTGATGACGGCGGACTGCTGTTCATGATGACTGCCCAGTGGCCGCAGGCAATGGATCCCGGCTGGGAGAAGACGGGGCGGGTCATGGTGCAGCGGGTGAGGCCGCAGGCAGTTCCCTAGACCGGACGGTTTACGGCGTTTGCCTGATTCCGGAGCTTGGCGATCGCTTCGTTGGGGTCCCCCGTGCCGTACACCGCAGATCCGGCAACGAACACATTGGCACCCGCTTCGGCGGCGCGCTCGATCGTATCCGGAGCGATTCCGCCGTCCACCTGGATAGCGATCGGCAGCCCCGAACCGCGGACGGCTTCGGCTGCCCGGCGGATCTTGGGGAGGGTCACGTCCAGGAACTTCTGGCCGCCGAAGCCGGGTTCAACAGTCATGATCAGCAGCATGTCCAGTTCCGGCAGCATGTCCAGGTACGGTTCCACCGGGGTGGCCGGCTTCAGGGCCATGCCGGCCTTGGCTCCGCGGTCGCGCAGCTCCCGGGCCAGCCGGATCGGTGCGGCGGCTGCCTCAACGTGGAATGTGACCGACGCCAGGCCCGCCTCGGCGTAGGCAGGTGCCCAGCGGTCGGCGTCGGCGATCATCAGGTGCGCGTCCAGCGGCAGCTTGCTGACCGCCTGGATGCGCTGGACCACGGGCAGCCCAATGGTCAGGTTGGGGACAAAGTGGTTGTCCATGACGTCCACGTGGACGGCGTCGGCGCCGCTGATGCGCTCCAGCTCAGCTTCCAGGTTCACGAAGTCGGCGGACAGGATGCTCGGGTTGATGCAGCACTTGCTCACGGTGTTCTCCTTGCTCAAATCTTCCGGCGGATCAGGGCCAGGAACATCGCATCGGTCTGGTGAATGTGCGGCCACAGCTGGGCGGTGGACTCGTGGCCGGCTTCCAGTGCTCCGGGCAGGCTCACGGCGTCCAGTGCAGCGCCCGCGTCCAGCAGCTCGAGGTCATTGCGCTTGCGGAGTACGTCCGCCACCACGGCCTTGGTTTCCGCCGGGTGCGGCGAGCACGTCACGTACGCCACCACTCCCCCGGGCTTCACGGCGTCAACGGCGGTGGTCAGCAGTTCCCGCTGGAGTGAGCCGAGTTCGCCGACGTCGCCGGGCTGGCGGCGCCAGCGCGATTCCGGGCGGCGGCGCAGCGCACCAAGGCCGGTGCAGGGAGCGTCAACGAGGATGCGGTCGAAGGTTTCCGGATAGTCCTCTGCCACGGTGCGGCCGTCGCCGGTGCGCACGTTCCAGGTTTCCCCCGGAACGGCTTCGAGCGCCTGGCGGACCAGCTGCGCACGGTGCGGCGCCGGCTCGTTGGCCAGGATCACCGCACCCTTTTCGTGGGCCAGGGCGGCCAGGAGGGTGGCCTTCCCGCCGGGGCCGGCGCACATGTCCAGCCACTTCTCCACGCCGTCCTCATCCGGCTCAACACCGTCCAGGTCAAGCTCGGCCAGCGCACGGGCCACCAGCTGTGAGCCCGCGTCCTGCACGCGGGTAGTGCCGGCGCGCACGGATTCGAGGCGTCCGACGTCGCCGGCGGCGTAGAGCGCGGAGTCCTTCACCAGTTCGCCGTCCACCGCACCGGCTTCGCGGGCTTCATCCAGGCTGCCGAGTCCGGGCAGGGCCACGAGGTTCACTACGGGTGCATCATTGTCGGCCTGAAGCAGGTCGGTAATTTCATCGACGCTGCGGCCGTGCGCGACGAGGGACTGGCGCAGGGCACGGACAATCCATTCGGGGTGGCTGTACTCAATGGCCGAACGCTTCACGGGATCCGGTTCCTCCGCGGTCAGCAGGGCGGTCCACTCGTCCAGGTTCCGTGCTGCGACCTTGCGAAGGACGGCGTTGATCAGGGCCGATGGACCGGCTCCGATCACGGCCCGCGCCAGGCCAACGGTCTGGTCCAGTGCGGCGTGGGCCGGAACACGCATGGCAAGCAGCTGGTGGGCTCCGATCCGCAGCGCGTCCAGCACGGCTGGATCCAGCCGGTCAAGCGGGCGGTCCACGCAGCGGGCCAGGATGGCGTCGTAGATGCCCTGGCCGCGCAGGGCGCCGTAGGCAAGTTCGGTGGCGAATCCGGCGTCGCGCTTGTCCAGGCGGTGCCTGCGGATGCTCTTGGGCAGCACGAGGTTGGCATAGGCGTCCTCGCCGGAGACGGCGCGGAGCACCTCGAACGCAACCAGGCGGGCCGGATCCGCGGCGCGGGTCCGCTGCGACGGCGCGGCGGTGGTGCGGCCTCGCACGGACGGGCGGCTGCGCTGGTGTCCCTTGGCGTTGCGGTCGTTGCTGCTCACTCGAAAACCACGTCCTCACGCTGGCCCAGTCCGCGGGCCCAATCGGCCCCGGACATCATTTTCTTTCCTGCGGGCTGGACCCGCTGAAGTTCAAGTGCGCTGCTTCCGGTACCTACCAGGGCAACGGCAGCGCTGCCGGAACCCAGCCGCACCTGGCCGGGAGCCAGGTCCGTGACGTCCGGGCGCGGAATGGCGGCACCGATCTTGAACCGGGCTCCGTCCCAGGTGGTCCAGGCGCCGGGTTCGGGCGTGACTCCGTTGATCCTGCGGCGCAGGGCCAATGCAGGCTGCTCCCAGTCCAGGTGCCCGTCTTCGAGCGTCAGTTTGGGGGCCAGGCTGATTTCACCGCTCTGCGGAACGGGTACGGCGCGCCCGGCCTGGATCGCTGCCAGGGTCTGTGCGAGCAGCACGGCCCCGCTGTGCGAGAGGCGTTCGAGCAGTTCCCCGCTGGTCAAGGACGGGTCGACGCTCTCGGTGAGCTGCCCGAAGACCGGTCCGGTGTCCAGTCCCTTTTCAAGCAGGAAGGTGCTGGCACCGGTGATCTCGTCTCCGGCAATGACGGAGTGCTGTACCGGGGCGGCTCCGCGCCAAGCCGGCAGCAGCGAGAAGTGCAGGTTGATCCAACCGTGGGCCGGTATGGACAGTGCCCGCTCGGGGATGAGGGCCCCGTAGGCAACGATCGCAGCGGCGTCGGGCGCCAGCGCGGAGATCGCGGCAACGGCGTCGTCATCAATCCGGTCTGCCTTGATCACCGGGAGACCGAGTTCGTCCGCCCGGGCCGCGACCGGCGACGGGGTGAGGACACGCTTGCGTCCCAGCGGTGCATCCGGCCGGGTCAGGACACCAACGACGTCGAATCCCGCATCCAGCAGGGCGTTCAGGGAAGGAACGGCGACGGCCGGAGTTCCGGCGAAAAGTACCCGCATGCCTGCCGCTACGCTCCCGTGCTTTGGCCGAAGGTGCCGAAGCTGGAGCCGACGCTCTGGGCGCGCTGGGTGACGGTGCGTTCGGCAATCGAATCGTAGTCCGCCATCCGGATGGCGCGCAGGGCTGCCTTGCGGTCCTCGCCTGTCAGCCGGTCGATGAACAGCACGCCGTCAAGGTGGTCCGTTTCGTGCTGGAATGCCCGGGCAAGCATGCCTTCGCCTTCCAGCGTGACGGGATTGCCATCCTTGTCCTGGCCGGTGACGCGGGTCCAGCGGCGGCGCGGAACGGGGTAGCCCAGGCCCGGGATGGACAGGCAGCCCTCCACCTGGTCTTCCTGGAATTCTTCGCTGAGTTCCAGAACGGGGTTCACCACGTGTCCTGAGACGCCGTCGATCCGGTAGGTAAACACGCGCAGGCTGACGCCAACCTGGGGGGCGGCGAGGCCGGCGCCGTCGACGTCGTCCATGGTTTCCTCCATGTCCGCGACCAGCTTGGCCAGTTCCGGACCGAAGTCCGTCACTTCCTCCGCACGGGTCCTCAGGACAGGGTCGCCGATGATCCGAATCGTCAGGATTGCCATCTGGAATATGTTCCTTACTCTCGCGAAGTGCTGCGTGGTGGTGCGCGGGCGCAAAGCCCGGCTACCAGTCTAGTTGGACGCGGGCTGCCCGGCAGGTACGGCGTGTGAACCGGCAGCCTGCACCGGCGGCGGAGCGATCGGGAGCAGCGCCCGTCCTGCGGCAGCGGCGTCGTAACTTGTCTGCCAGAGCCGGCGCAGGGCACAGAACTTGTACCAGTGCTGCGGCAGAACCTCAGGGTTCGCCCGCATGGGACGCACCTCTGTCTGTCCCACGGCGACTCCCAGCAGGACCGGGCTCTGCCCGTACACCCATGGTTCCCAGGTTCCTGCGGCGGCGTCCACGAGGGATTCCTCCGCTTTCATTCCGGCCACCAGCTGCATGACCACCTTGTCATCCAGTGGCTTGACCTGGCCGTCGCGGTCCGTGTTCTTGGTCTTGTAGTCGATCAGGCAGAGGCGCCCGCCGATTTTCGCCACCAGGTCCAGGGTTCCCGCGTAGCCCAGTTCGTGGTTCCAGATGGTGATCTCCGCGGCCACCGGTTCCACCTGGTAGAGCTGCCACCATTCATCGAAACGGTCCGCAAACTGGTGTTCCCCATGCTCGGCCAGCGCAGAGCGCGCCTCCGTAACCTGGTGCGGCCGGTCGAGTGCTCGCAGCGCAACCTGTTCACAGTAGTAATGCACGCGCGTTCCGCGTTCCGCCGCTGCGTCGCGGTAGCGTTCGGAGGCGCGCGACGCTTCCTGGACGATGGTGCGCAGCTGCGACGAGTTGCCGATCGCCAGCGGCAGGCCCGGATGCTTGACGGCAGCATTGGCGGCCATGTAGCTGTGCCAGCCATCCAGTGAGGTACTGCCCTGGGCGATGACAGTGGTAATGGACGGAACCGCCGGAGCTTCGGTGAGGGAGCGCGAATACATGCGCCCAAACTCTGTTGCATGGGCCAGTGCTGGTGCAGTCATATAAACAGTCTGCCACCCGCCTCCGACGTTTAAACAAAACAGGCACCGGAGCCTGTCCGGTGCCTGTTTCCTGTGCTGGTGGGCGATACTGGGTTCGAACCAGTGACCTCTTCGGTGTGAACGAAGCGCGCTACCACTGCGCCAATCGCCCTCGCGGGAGTTGCCTTTGAACTGCTGCAACGTCTAAAGATGCTAGCCCACAATCGCCCCTCGTCAAAACCGGATACAGGCAACGCGCCGGAGCACGTCCGATTGGACGAACGCCGAAACGTCCTATAGAGTTTTTCTTCGTTGGAAAGCGGCCGAACGCCGTAAAAACCCCCAACATGCGGACGTAGCTCAGCTGGCTAGAGCACCACCTTGCCAAGGTGGATGTCGCGGGTTCGAATCCCGTCGTCCGCTCGCAAGTCACTGTATTGCCGGCCCTCAAAAGCTGGTCACGGTGGGGTGGCCGAGAGGCGAGGCAGCGGCCTGCAAAGCCGTATACGCGGGTTCGAATCCCGTCCCCACCTCCACGGTTACATGCAACACCCATTCATGGGCGCGATTGGCGCAGCGGTAGCGCGCTTCCCTGACACGGAAGAGGTCACTGGTTCGATCCCAGTATCGCGCACGAGGTTCAGCACCTTGTGTTTTACACGAACGCTGGACATTCATTTGCGGACGTAGCTCAGCTGGCTAGAGCACCACCTTGCCAAGGTGGATGTCGCGGGTTCGAATCCCGTCGTCCGCTCTCCTGTACTGTAAAGGCACCGGTTACGGCGCCAGGACGGTATCAGGCGCGATTGGCGCAGCGGTAGCGCGCTTCCCTGACACGGAAGAGGTCACTGGTTCGATCCCAGTATCGCGCACGGAAGGTCAGCACTGGAGAAATCCAGCGCCGGCCTTTTGTCTGCGGACGTAGCTCAGCTGGCTAGAGCACCACCTTGCCAAGGTGGATGTCGCGGGTTCGAATCCCGTCGTCCGCTCAGAGAGAGAAGGAGCAGGCCATTGCGGCCTGCTCCTTCTCTGTTTAACAGTGATTAACGGTTCCGGCGTTTTAGGCGACGCGTTTCGGATCCCGGCCCCCGGTGCCACTCCCGCTCTCTCCACTGACTCGCCTTCCACGGCGCTAGCCTTCCACTGCCCCAGCGAAGTCCTTGGCGTTGACCCTCAGGGGGCTTACTATTGGACGGAACGGGAAACATCTGGTTTCCCCTGTGGAAGGAGGTGATCCGTGTCTGCATTTGACGCGCTCAAGGGCAAGGCCGGACTGCTGAAGGATAAGGCTGCCGAGTTTGTTGGCGACAACGCTGACAAGGTCAAGGGCGGCATCGATAAGGCAGGAGACTTCGTCGACCAGAAAACGGGCGGCAAGTACTCGGACAAGATCGACGGCATCCAGGGCAAGGCCTCCGAAGCGGTAGACAACCTCGACCGCAAGCAGGGTCCCGATACTGGAAACCCGCCCGGACAGACTCCTCCGGCCGCCTAAAGGCCCGAGCACGGCAAAAAGGCCCTGGTTCCGCTTCCTGCGGAGCCAGGGCCTTTCGTCGTTTCTGCGGTGGGTGCCGGTGCGGGGCCGGCCGGGTTTCTCCTAGGATGCCTCGCCCGTCTGGCCCTCACGGGCCAGGGCGGTCAGGCGGGACACGGCACGGAAGTACTTCTTCATGTATCCCCCGGCCATCATTTCCTTGGTGAACAGCTGGTCGAAGGGCACGCCGCTGGCAAGGATCGGAACGTCCTTGTCATAGAGGCGGTCCGCCAGTACCACGAAGCGCAGCGCGACGGACTGCTCGGAGATGGTGTGGACGTTGTGCCAGGCAACGGCGTCGATGCCGTCAATCAGCTGGCGGTAGCGGCTGGGATGCACGTTCGCCAGGTGCGCCACCAGGTCCGCGAAGTCATCCTCAGCCACCGTCTTGCCGTCGAACTCGGCTGCGATCCGCTCCGCCATTCCGGCGTCGTCCAGCGGCGGCGGGGACTCCGGCAGGCCGCGGTGGCGATAATCCTCGCCGTCGATGCGGACGACGTCGAACTGGTCCGCCAGCACCTGGATTTCGCGCTGGAAGTCCACGGCCGCGAAGCGACCCTCGCCCAGCGAACCAGGCAGGGTGTTGGACGTCGCCGCGAGCTTGACGCCGGCGTCGGACAGTTCCCTCATGAGCCGGGACATCAGCACCGTGTCTCCGGGATCATCGAGTTCGAACTCGTCAATGCAGACCAGCTTGTACGCCGAGAGCGCCTCAACGGTCTTGCGGAAGGAAAGCGCACCCACGAGGTTGGTGTACTCAACGAACGTACCGAAGGCCTTCGGGCCCTCCACAGCGTGGAAGAGCGAGGCGAGGAGGTGGGTCTTGCCCACGCCGAAGCCGCCGTCCAGGTAGAAACCCGCCTTCGTCTCGGGCTTCTTCGCACCAAAGAGTTTGCGGAAGCCGCTGGGAGCCGGTGCGTCGACGCTGGCGGCGAAGGCGCGCATCGCTGCGACGGCCTCGGCCTGCGAGGGCTGGGACGGGTCGGGAATGTAGCTGTCGAAGGAGACTTCACCGAACCTGGGCGAGGGGAAGAATCCCTGCAAGAGTTCGTCCGTGGAAACCTGGGGAGTCCGCTTTGCCAGCTGCTCCACTTGTCCTGCTGCGCCCAAACCATCCATCCGATTCTGCTAGGGGTACCGGCATTTGCTGCCGTAGCAACGATACGCCACTGCGGCAGGTGAACTGTCCCCAAGGAAGTTTTAGGACGCGCGCATCGTTAGGCTTGGTAGTAAACCCGTCGTCGTACCCAAAGGGGACCATTCATGCCGCTGCCCGCAGATCCGAATCCGAAGTTCGCCGACTACGCCCACCCCGAAAGGCTCGTGTCCACCGGCTGGCTGGCCGCGAACCTGGATGACCCGGATCTGGTGGTGCTGGAGTCCAACGAGGACATCCTGCTCTACGACACCGGCCACATTCCCGGCGCCCGAAAGATCGACTGGCACACGGACCTGAACGACGCCGAGACCCGGGACTTCGTTGACGGCGCCGCATTCGCGAAGCTCATGGGCGAAAAGGGCGTGACCCGCGACTCCACCGTGGTTATCTACGGCGACAAGAGCAACTGGTGGGCCGCCTACGCCCTCTGGGTCTTTACGCTCTTCGGCCACGAAGATGTGCGGCTGCTCGACGGCGGCCGGGACAAGTGGATCGCCGAAGGCCGCGAGCTGACCACGGACAAGCCGCAGGTCACCGCAACCGACTATCCCGTCGTCGAACGCAACGATTCCCCGGTTCGCGCCTACCTCACCGATGTGCTCTCTCACCTGGGCAACGGGCCGCTGATCGACGTCCGCTCCCCCGCCGAATACACCGGCGAACGCACCCACATGCCGGATTACATGGACGAAGGCGCCATGAAGGGCGGCCACATTCCCACCGCCGTGTCCGTGCCATGGGGCAAGGCTGCTGCCGAGGACGGCACCTTCCGCAGCCGGACTGAACTGGATGCCCTGTACGGCGGTGAAGCCGGGCTCCAGGCGGGTGACGACGTCGTTGCCTACTGCCGCATCGGAGAACGTTCCAGCCATACTTGGTTTGTGCTGAAGCACCTGCTCGGCTTCGAATCGGTCCGCAATTACGACGGGTCCTGGACCGAATGGGGCAACGCGGTGCGCGTGCCGATTGTCCGTGGCACAGAGCCCGGGGCTGCTCCGGCTGCGCGCTAGAGACCTGCCAGTCATCCACAACCGAAAGTACTTGGTTCTATGAGCACCGCTATTCCCTCCTCCGCCCAGCCGGCCGTTCCGGCGGAGCTGCAGGAGATCATCGACGATTTCCAGGCCATGACCGAGCCTGAACGGCTTGAGCTCCTGCTTGAGTTCTCCCGTTCACTGCCGGAACTGCCTTCGCGCCTGGCAGACCATCCGGAAATGCTCGAACAGGTTGTTGAGTGCCAGTCGCCGCTGTTCCTGACCGTCGAAGCGGGCGAGTCACCGGAGCATCCGGTGGAGCTCTTCTTTTCCGCGCCGCCTGAAGCGCCGACCACCCGCGGGTTCGCCGGCGTGCTGCACGAAGGCCTGAACGGACTCTCAGCCGCGGAGATCCTCGCCGTGCCGGCAGATGTGCCTGACCGGCTGGGCCTGACCCGGGCCATCACCCCGCTGCGCATGCGCGGCATGTCCGCCATGCTGGGCCGGATCAAGCGCAAGGTGGCCGAGCAACTCGCCGCCGGTTCCGCGGGTTCGGCGGGTTCGGAGGCCACAGGCACAACCGTCGCAGACGCAGCAGGGTAGAAGGCGTGGCCGGCGGCAGCAGGAAGAACGGACACGGCGCGACGCCGGCCACCCATGCACTGGATGCTGCCGGCGTCGCGTACCGCACCATGGGCTACCGCCATGACGCGTCGGCGGCCTCCTACGGTCTGGAAGCAGCCGAGAAGCTCGGTGTTCCTCCCGAAGCGGTCTTCAAGACGCTCATGGTGTCCCTGGGGGACCGCCTCGCGGTGGCAATGGTCCCGGTCGAGGCCATGCTTGACCTGAAGAAGGTCGCCTCCCTGCTGGGCGTACGCAAGGTCTCCCTGGCCGACCGCGCCGAGGCCGAACGGCGGACGGGCTACGTGGTGGGCGGCATATCTCCGCTCGGTCAGCGGCACCACTCCCCCGCCGTCATTGACGCCAGCGCCGAAGGCCTGGAGCTGATCTACGTTTCCGGCGGCAGGCGCGGTTTCGAGATCGAGCTCTCACCCTTCGACCTGATCCGCCTGACCGAAGCGCAGACCGGACCCATCGCGACGTACAAGAACCAGCACTCGGGCTGAACTAGCTGCGCACCTTCTGGATGAATTGCGCGGTGCGTTCGGCCAGCTTGCGGATCCGTTCAGCCTTGACGAGTTCCGGGTCCGGGTGGATGGGCGTGGGGAGCACGTCCGCCCGGACGTTTCGTGAACAGCTGAAGGCGCTGTGGATGAGCGTTCCCACTGAGTTGCCGTTCTTTCCGGATGCGCCGGCCTTGGGCGCTACGAACAGGTAGACGTCATCGTTGTCTTGCAGGTCCTCGCAGAGAGCGCACATGGCCTTCCTGCCCGCGGACACGAGCTCCGGCGCGCGGAGAAGGATGGTTACGGGTTTTCCGTCGAGCTCGGTGACGAGGTACGACCGCTGCGGCATCTTGTGGTCCCGCCACCCGTACTGGTCGGTGTTCTCCCAATCGACTTCGTCGAAATCGGCCGGGAAATTCACTGCCGCGGTCTGGGACCGGCTGGCGTTGATGAATGATTTGCGGATGGCAGCTTGAGTCAGGGCTTTCATGGTTTTGGCTTTCGTTTCTGGTGCTCGGAGAGGGTAGCTCTCTGGGCGCTGGTGCAGGCGGCTCTCCAGGCTTCGCCGTGCCCAGGACCCAGCCTGTCGGGGCGGGAGCGGTGGGCGGAGTGCGGACGTGCTTCGTCTACCGGCAATGGGACGGAGGACGCCGGACAGGGGCCGTACCTGCAATGGGTGGTGTGCGTGCTAGGAGCGTGGCGCACAGCAGGGCCTGAGGCCCACCAGCCCTTCCGCTGCGCAAATGCAGCCGGGTACCGAAACGATCATGCGAGAAAGCGTAACAGGTACTGCCCGAACCGACTCAGTTGGCCCCGCCGATTGCGGATGCCGCGCCCGGAAGCGGCGGCGCCATGGAGGAGTAAGTGTGCCCGGTGGGCGTCGTTGTTCGGACGGTATGCCGGGGCGAGACGTCATTCCTGCGGGAGCTGACTGGAGTGGACGATGAATTCCATCCTGGTGCTTCCTTGGCTTGGTTGCAGGCTTCGCAGAGTCCTTGTCCGTTGGCGTAGCTGGTGCGTCCGCCTTCCGCATGGGGTTCTATGTGGTCGATGTGCCGGATCGGAGCGTCGCACCAGGGTGTACGGCAGGTTTGGTCCCGGGTGCGGATCATCCGTGTCAGGCCGGCCGGGAAGGCCCGGGCCTTGGACTCCATCGCTGTCAGTTCCCCGGACACCGTGTCCAGGTAGAGGCGCCGCAGGGTCACCGGGGTTCGCTGTTGGTCAGGTGGAGCTGAAGCTGGGGCACCGGCACCGGCGCCGGCACCTGCACCTGCACCTGGTGGAGATTCCTGCCGGCTGGCCGCCGCCGGGGGAGGTTGCTGGTTGTTCCCAAGTCCGAGGGCGGATCGGATCAGGTCCCGGGCCCATGCTCCGGGGACGATCCCGTACCCGGGGAAGTAGGCGGGCGCGTCCCTGCCAGGCGCTACCGGCGCTACGGGCTCTCCCGTCCTTCCGGGTGAAGCATCCACGCCGGGCACGGTTTCCCCGTGCCGGTCGGTGAACAGGGTCCGGCCGGTGATGACCAGCTGCACTTCT